>JBJONS010000427.1:0-11627 GCA_046051725.1 Pseudomonadota bacterium
CGCCCGGACCCGCGCCGGATCGACGACCAGCGCGGCCGACAGCGCGAGCGGCGCCGCCCAGGTGAGCGCCGCGCCGAGCGCGCCGGCCGCGACCACCGCCGGCGCGCGCAGCGCCCCGCCCAGGTCGGCGATGAGGTCGCCGCTGTCGACCCAGTCGTCGATGGTCACCGGCAGCAGGTCGAAGACCTGGTTGAAGCTCAGCCAGAAGCCCGAGAAGATGAGGCAGAACCACAGCACCCGGGGAGAGAAGAGGCCGACGATGCTGAGCACGACGATGTCGGCGGCCCGCAGCACCGGGGCCACGAAGCGGGCGGGCGCGGCCACAAAACGCAGCAGCGGGGCGGCGAGCCCGGGCGCCCCCCAGGACAAGAAGCTGCCGTCGAAGAAGCGCAGCGCGCCGGCCACGCGGGCGAGCCCCGCCCCGGCGAGGCCGTCGGCGGCGACCGAAGTCCCCCCGGTCAGGCCGGCGGCGAGCGCGCCCACCGCCGCCACCCCCGCGAGCGCCGTGGCGGCGCCGAGCCCCCGCCCGGCGAGGGTCAGGCCCAGCGCGCCGAGCGCGCCGAGCAGCCCGACCAGCGCGCCGATCCCGCCCGGGTGTGGGCCCGCCCCGCCGAGCCAGAGCCCGGCGAGGGCGGCGCCCGACCAGGCCGCGCCCGCCCCGAGCAGCGCGACCGCCCAGCCCCGCGGCCTGCCGATCGGGGTGGCGGCGGCGAGGTCCCGCCAGGGGCTCGGGTCGGCGGGCGCCGCGCTGGCCCGCCGCTCTTGGGTCGCGTCGGTGTAAAAGGGCAGCCACAGCAGGTTCAGGCTGACCGTCGCCGCGCAGACCAAGAAGACCCAGGTCCAGTCCATCAGGCGCAGCACGCCGGCGAGGCTCGGCCCGATGAAGCCGCCGACGTTGACCAGCTGGTAGAAGATGCCCCAGCCGAGGCTGGCCTCGCTGCCGCGCAGGGTGGCGGCCAAGGTGCCCTGCACGCCGGGCTTGAACAGCGCCGTGCCGGTCGCCAGCGCCATGCAGGCCAAGAAGAAGAGCGGGTAGCTCGGCGCGGTCGCCATGCCGATGTAGCCGACGACCTTGATCACGATCGCGACGGCGATGGTGTTCTTGTGGCCATAGCGGTCGGCGAGCCCGCCGGTGAACATCGGCAGCAGGCTCTGCACGGCCGCCCAGGCCGCGAAGATCGAGCCCTTCTGCACATGGTCGAGCCCGGGGCCGCCCTCGGCCACCGGCAGCAGCATGTAGATGGGAACGGTGGCCCGCACGCCATAGTAGGCGAGCCGCTCGAGCATCTCCATCGTGTTGACGATCCAGAAGCGGTCATCGAGCCGCAGCAGCTGCGACACCAAGCCCTCGGTCGGCGGCGCGTGCACCTCGGCCATCTGCCCTCCCCCTGCGGAGCCTCGCCCCGATCGCCGGCGAGCCTACCACCCACGCGGCCCCCTCCCCTGCGGTACTGTCCGGCCACCGCCCCGCCACGGAGCCGCCATGCGCCGCGCACTCCCCCGCCTCCTCCTCCCCTTGTCGCTGCTGAGCTGCGGCGGTGACGCGCCCAAAGGCACGCCCGGGTCCGGGGCCGACGGGGCCGACACCGCCGGCGCGCCGGGCCCCTGTCCGCCGGCCGGTCAGGCCCTCGCCCGGGTGCTCACCGCGCCCGGCCCCTACCTGCCCGGGGCGGTGGCGGTCGGCACGGCGGGTGACCTGCTGCTCCAAAACCACCGCGCAGCCTTCGTCATCACCGCGCCCGACACGCAGCGCACCTACTACTACTACGGGGGCGTGCTGGCCGACGCCGCGCCGATGGACGGCTGCGCCTTTGGCGGCGAGGACAAGCTCGACGAGGTGGCGCCGGTGATGGGCACGCTGAACCTCACCGACTTCGGCAGCAGCGTGCTGCGCGGCTTCCGCGGCACCCGCGCCGAGGTGCTCGCCGATGGCGCCGACGGCGGCCCGGCGATCGTGCGGGTCGAGGGCACCGACGACATCCACTGGCTCGTCGAGTACACCCTCATCGGCGACAAGATCCAGTCCGGCGGCCGCCCCGTGTCGAGCCCCTACGGCCTGCGCATGACGATGGACTTCGTGCTCGAGCCCGACAGCGAGGTCCTGCGGGTCGACTGGACCTTCGAGAACACCGCCGACGCCGAGCTGCGCCTGCTCTCGGGCCACCTGCTCAGCTTCGGCCCGACCATGGACCTCGCCCGCTTCGCCCAGACCAGCCTGACCTTCGGCGGTTTCGGGGTCGACGCCGGCATCCCCTACCTCGTGACCACCGACGGGGCCGGCGCCTACGGCTTTACCGTGCAGGACGCCAACCTCGCCTACATCCCCATCTCGGGCATCGACGTCGCCCTCGACTTGAACCAGGCGCTGACCGCGCCGATCGTGCTCCCGCCCGGCGGCCGCCAGACGCGCTCGCACTTCCTCGCGGTGGGCGCGACCGACGGCCCCAGCGCCACCGGGCCGCTGACCGCTGCGAACCCGAACCTCTTGCCCAACCTGCGCGCGACCCCCGCCGAGGTGCGCGGCGCGGTGGTCGATCCGGACGGCGCGCCGGTGGCCGGCGCCCGGCTGCACGTGCTGGTCGGCGCGGATCGGCAGGTGATGGACATCGCCACCACCGACGCCGCCGGCGAGTTCCGGCTGAACCTGCCCGCCTTCTCGCCGCCCTGGTCCTACGCGGTGCAGGTGGTGGCGCCCGGGCGCGAGCCGGTCGAGGCCGAGGCCCCCGGGGCCGGCGCGCTCGACCTGCGGGTGGGCCCCGCGTCGCGCCTGCGGGTCGACGTGCAGGAGGACGGCGCCCCGGTGCCGGCGAAGCTGAGCCTGCGGCGCGAGGACGGCCTGGTCGAGACCCGGTGGAGCACCGGCGCCGACGCCAGCGCCCTGCGGCCGGGCCACTACCGCGCGACCATCACCCGGGGCTACGAGTACGCCGCGGTGGAGGTCGATGTCACCGTTCCCGAAGGCGGCGAGGCCACGGTCGAGGCCACGCTCGAGCGGGTGGTCGACACCCGCGGGTGGATCAGCGCCGACACCCACGTGCACAGCGAGCTGAGCCCCGACAGCCGCACCCCGGTCGAAGAGCTGCTCTGGCACGCCGCCGCGCACGGCCTCGATGTGGTGGTCCACACCGAGCACGAGAACCTCCAGGATGGCTACGCCGACGTCGATCCGGCGCTGCGGGCCCACGTCGCCTCGGTCATCGGCCAAGAGGTGACCGCGACCATGCCCGAGCACATGACGATGCTGGCGGCGGCGCCGGATGGCACCGAGCGCGGCGGCTTCGTGCCCTGGTACGGGATGGACCTCGCCGAGCTCTTCGCGGCGATGCGGGCCCGGTCCGGCGGCGGGATCAACATCTTCAACCACCCGGGCTTCATGTGGCGGGTGGGCTGGGACCCCATCGCCGCCGCGCCGACGGTCACCGACCCGACCCTGCTCGGCCTGCGCCCCGACCAGCAGGTCTGGTCCTGGGACTTCGACGCGATGGAGGTGATGAACGGCCTCAGCTCGATCTTCGCCGAGGGCAACGGCCGCTTCACCCTCTGGCAGAGCGCGCTCAACGCCGGCCACCGGGTCACCGCGGTGGCCAGCAGCGACGACCACAGCGGCGGCGACGTGGGCTTCCCCCGCACCTATGTTCCGGTCGAAGATGACGCACCGGACGCCTTTCAAGACGCGGTGCTGCTCGACGGCCTGCGCGCGGGCACCGCCGTGCTGAGCGCCGGGGCCTTCATCGAGGCGGCGATCGACGGGGTCGGCCCCGGCGGCCTCGCCGCGCCCGGCGCGCTCTCGCTGCGGGTGCAGGCGATGCCCCAGATCGACATCGACCAGGTGGTCGTCTTCGCCAACTGCGCGGTGCTCGCCACCGTGCCGGCGACCGCGCCCGACGGCGTCATCAAGCTCGATCTCGCGCTGCCGGTCGCGCTCGAGGCCGACGCCACCCTGGTGGTGGCGGCCTTCGGCGACGGTCCCCTGCCCGACGGCCTGCCCGGCGGCGGCGGACGCACGCCGCGCGGCCTGACCAACGCGATCTACGTCGACGCGGACGGGGACGGCGCCTGGACCCCGCCGGGCGGCCAGCCCTGCGCCGACGCCTGGTGAGCGGCAGCGGACCCGGCGGCGCGCGGCCGGGCCCTCAGCCGGCGTCGCCCTCGGCGTCCTCTCGCTCGGCTTCGACCTCGGCCTCGTCGTCCTCATCGAGGTCTTGATCGTCGTCGTCGTCGTCGTCGTGGTCCTCGTCGTCCCGCTCGCCCCGGCGGTCCTCGCGCTCGCTGTCGTCCACCTCGAGGTCGGCGTCGACGTCGGGGTAGAGCCCGGCGCCGCTCAGCACCAGCTCGACCAGCCCGTCGTGGCGGGGGTCGCCGGCCTCGATCAGCGGACCGTCGGCGAAGGTCTCGGGGGAGAGCCAGCCGGGCGTGGCCAGCTCGAGCACGCTGGCGGCGCCATCGACCGGGAGGGTGTCGACGACGAGGCGCAGGGTCGGCAGGGTCAGCGCCGCGCGGAAGGCCGCCCCGAGGCCGTCGGTGCCCTCGACCCGCAGCGGCGCCGCCGGCGCGAGCTCGAGCCCGCAGAGCGCGCCGCCGGGCAGCGCCACCTGCGAGGGGGCGAGCAGGTCGAGCTCGACCCCCGAGACCACGGTCTGGCGGTCCCCGCTGCAGCTGACCGCGGTGACGGTGGCGACGTCGAGGCGCGCGAGGCTCGGGGCGAGCTGATCGGCCGGGGCGACGCGCACCGCGGTCAAGCCGGGGTTGCCCACCGAGGTGCCCTCGACGGTCGCGGGCGCGCAGCCGGCGGCGAGCAGCAGCGCAGGGAGGCCCATCCGGCGCGCGGAGGAGGCGGAGGCGGAGAGCAGGGGTCGACGGAGGGTCATGGGTCACTCCGCGGGCAGACCGCGCTGAGCGGGAAGAGCTGGAGGTTCACCTGCACCACGAGGTCCGCCTCGGCGGCGTGCCCCTCGGCGAGATCGAGCAGGTGCTCCTGAAAAGCCGCCAGCTCGCGCTTGAGCTGCGGCAAGAGCCGGGTCGGTACGCCCACGGTGACCGCGCCGAGGTGGCGCTCGGCGGGCGGAAAGGAGGTGATCGCGTCGGCCGCGCGGCTGAGCATGCCGCGGTGGTAGTTGTGCACGGCGAGGCCCGCCACCTCGTGCGGGGTCACCACGCTCTGGTCGACCGGGCGGAGGCGCCCGGCGTCATCGGGCACGAGCATGCCGAGCCGCTGCAGCAAGGCCAAGCCCTCGGCGGCCTCGGCCGCCGAGATCTGCGGCCGCAGCTGGGCGGCCACCCACTCGGGCTCGGCGCGAAAGCCAGCCAAGGTGGCCAGCTCGCGGATGGCTGGCAGGTACCAGACCGACAGGTAGCGAAAGCCCTCGCCCTCGATGCGGCGGGCGGCCTGGAAGCGCCGCATGCCCGAGAGCCGGGCGAAGACGCGGGACTTCTCGTCGGGATCGTCGGCGCTGTCGAGCTCGACCAGGGCGGCGAGGTACTCGTGCTCTTCGGCGTCGAGGCCCATCGCCTTGCAGACGCCGGCCAGCACCGCCGGGGACAGGTTGCGCTTGCCCTGCATCACCAGCAGCAGCAGGCTCGACGACTTCACGCCGGCGAGCCGGGCGAAGACCCGGTGCGAGAACCGCGGATTGATGGCTTTCTTGTACGCGAACCAGTCCGCGAGGAAGCGGCGATGGTCGAGGGTCGCGAAGAGGTCGGGCGGGTTGGTCACGGCTGCAGCTCCCCGGGCAGTGTATCCGGATGCTGTGTACACCCGCTGACCGATCTCGGTGTTCCTGCCCTTGCAGAGGCTTTCGTCGCGTTCACAGCGCGGAGCACGTTCCAGGCCGGGACACGCTCTGTGGGGCCCTCCGGTCGCGGGCAGGCCGGCGCCGCGGGATGCTCAAGGGGCGCCCCGACCTCACCCCGGGGCGCCGCGGAGTGAACGATGCGCATGCCCACCACCAGCCTCCTCCTGCTCGCCCTGCTCGGCCTCGCCGCCTGCGACGGCAGCGCCTTCACCCTCGGCGAGAAGAGCGGCGGCGGCACCTCCGCTGCGCGCTCCGGCGGCGGCGCCGACGACTGCTCCTGCGACGGCGACGACGACGACCGTGGCGAGGATGACGACGACAGCGAGGACGAGGGCGACGAAGACGCCGAGGACGAGAGCGACGACGACGGCGACGACAGCGAGGGCCGCGACGACGACGACGGCGAGGACGGCGAGGACGACGACGACGGCGAAGGCCGCGGCGACGACGACGACTGCTCCTGCGCCGGCGACGACGACGACAGCGAGGACGAGGACGAGGACGAGGACGAGGACGAGTCTGAGGACGAAGACGAGTCCGAGGACGACGACGGGTCCGAGACCGAGACCGAAGACGACGCGGCCTGATCCGCCTCCGCCCGCGCCCCACCGGCGCGGGCCCCCCCCCGGCCGGCCTGCCCTGCAGCGCCGGCCGGGCGCCGTTTTGGGGCCCGGCGTCCGCCGGCCCGGCCCTCAGCCCCCCGCGGCCGGCCGGCCCAGCGGCAGCACCGCGGTCGGCCGGGCGCGGGCCAGCCAGGCCGCGGTCTCGACCCGCAGCGAGCGGGTGCGGCGGGCCAACGCGAAGGCCACCCAGGGCTCGGCGGCGAGGGTCGCGTCGACGAGCAGGGCGCAGGGGAAGATCGGCGCGCCGAAAGGCGGGACCGCGCCCGGCGGCAGGCCGATGGTGGCCTCGAGCTCGTCGGGCCGGGCGAGGCGGTAGCGGGCGACGCCGAGCCCGCGCCGCAGCAGGGCGCCGTCGAGCTGCTGGTCGCCGGGCAGGGCCACGACCGCCCAGCCGAGGCGGTCGAGCTTCATGCACAGCGCCTTGGCCCCGCGGTGGAGCGGCGTGCCCCGGGCCGCGGCCGCCTCGGCGGCGCCGCGGGCCTCGGCGTGGTCGAGCACGACCGCCCCGCAGCCGTCCAACAGCGCGAGGATGGCCTGCTCCACGTCGTCTGCGCGGTCCATCAGCGCAGCCCGGCCGGCAGGTCATGCAGGCGGGCCCGCCGCGGCCCGGCCGGATCGGGCCGGCGCAGGGCCGCGGTGTGGGGGGCGGCGCCGGGGCACCGCTTGTCGAGCGCCTCGGCCCGGCCGAGGAAGCCGCCCCCCAACCCGGCGCCGAAGCGCTCGGCGGCCAGCGCCACCAGCGCGACCCGCGGCGGCGCCGGGCCCACGCCGGCCGCCGCCCGGGCCCAGGCCGAGGCCGCCTCGCGCGGCAGGCCCTCTTCTTCGAGCAGCAGGCCGCGGAGCAGCAGCGCCCGCCGCTCGGCCAGCCCGCCGCCCCGCGGGGCCCAGCGGGCGTGGCGCTTGACCAGCGCCTGCCGCAGATCGGGCGCCGCGGCCCCCGACAGCGCCCAGCGCAGCAGGCTCAGCTCGCCCTCGGCGGCGTGGGCCTGCTCGGGCAGCAGCAGCCAGCCCTCGGGCGGGCCGAGCGCGGCGAGCAGCGCCAGCTCGGCGCGATCGGTGCGCTGGCCGCCCTCGAGCCAGAGCTGGGCCCGCAGGGCCGCCACCGCGCAGCGCAGGGCCTCGCCCTCGGCGCAGGCCCGGGGCCGGCGCTCGAGCGCCGAGAGCGCCTCGTCCAGATCGGCGACCGCCTCGACCAGCAGCCCGGCCTCGGCCGCGGCGAGCGCCGCGCGCTCCATCAAGCGGGCCCGCAGCAGCAAGGGCAGGCCGTCCCGCCGGGCCCAGGGCCGCAGCGCCCGGGCCGCCGCCGCCGGCTCCAGCGCGGCGAGCAGGCAGCGGGCCCGCAGCAGCTCGAGCTCCGCCGCGCCGGCGGGGTCCTCCTCCCACCACAGCGCGGCCGCGTCGGCCGCCACGCGCAGGGCGGGGTGCTCGGGCGGCGCGCCCTCCTCGAGGTGCAGCAGCAGCGGCGCGCCGGCGTGATCGAGGGCCGCCGCGGCCCCCTCGGGCCGGCCGCCGGCGACCCAGGCCCGCAGCAGCCGCCCGGTCTGGCGCAGCCCCGGTCCGCTGACCGCGAGGCGCGCGCCGGCCGCCGGCAGCGCCAGCACCGCCTCGTCGAGCTCGATCTCGAGGCTCCAGCGCGGGCGCGCCATGCCCCCTCCCCTCGCCTGCCCGCCGCGGCCTTAGAAGTCCGGGTCCTCGTCCGCGGCCTTCGTCTCGGGCTGCCGCGGCTTGAACAAGCGCACCTGCACGCCGAAGAGCGCGCCGGCCCCAAAGCCGCCCAGGGCCGGCGGCTCGTCGACCATCTCGGCGGTCAGCACGCCGGTGCCGGTCTGCTCGCGGGTCACCGCGTCGCCGCCGACCACGACGGTCAGCGGCACGTGCATGTAGAGGTCGAGGCGGTCGCCCATGCGGGCCTCGACGCCGGCGATGGCGCCGATCTGCCAGAGGCCCGCGCCGGGGATCGTGGGCAGCGTCGGGTCGATCTGGCTGTGCGTGTCGACCGCGCTGCCCTTGACCAGCTGGACCATGCCGCCAGCGACCGGGCGCACCGGCGCGGTCTGGAAGAAGGAGCCGAGCGCGTGCACATTGACCAGCAGCGAGCTGTTGGTCGAGATGGCCTCAGGCGGCGGCTCGCGGGTCTGGCCCTCGGTGATGCGGTTGATCTGCAGCGCGTACTTGCCGCTGGCCTGGCCGATGCCGAGCCCGACCTCGAGGCCGGGCAAGATGCCGTAGCCGACGCTCGCCCCGGCCAGCACGCCGCTGCCGTCGAGGGTGGCCTGCCACACGTCGGTCTGGATGACGCTCAGATCTTCGGCGCTCACGCCCTGGTAGGCCTCATAGGCCTGATCGTAGGGCCCGCGGCCAAAGCCGACCCAGGGCCGCAGCAGCAGCTGGCCGCGCCGCCCGGCCGAGCGCTCACGCCAGTCGCGCAGGCCCATGCCCGAGTTCTTGAACTTCAAGTACTCTTCGGGGCCCATGCCGATGCGCTCCCAGGGGGTCGTGCCGTCGGTCTCGGTGCCCTTGGCGATGTCCTCCATCGTGTAGCGCTTCTGGACGAGGCGGCCGGTGCGCCGGTTGCCCGCGCTCTCGCCGCCGCCCATCTCTTCGTTCAGCGCGTTGAGCTGCTGCTGGGCCGCCGCCTTCTCGGCGTCTTTGGCGCTGGTGTCGGCCACCGCGGCGCGGATGTCGCCGCCGGCCTTCACGTCCCCGCTGGCCACCGCGGCGGCCGCCGCGGCCACCGCCTCGGCGAAGGCCACCTCGTCGTCGGGGCCCAGCTCAGCGAGGAAGGACAGCACGTCGACGCCCTTCTGGACGTCGATGATGTGGACCTCGACCGTGGCGCCCTCGGCGCCCGAGCGCACCAGCGCGGCGACGGCGAGGCTGACCTTGCCGGCCTCGCCGAGCACAAAAGCGCAGCCCACCGCCTCGCCCGGCGGGCAGGAGGAGGCGTAGTCGACCGCCGCCACGTCGCCGACCGCCGGCACCCGGTCGAGGGGCACGAGCTCGAGCCCCTTGCGGCGGCCGAGCTCGCGCTCGACCGCGGCGCCCAGCTCGGCGGCGGCCCGATCCACGCCGCCGTCCATCGCCTGGAAGTTCGACACGACCACCGTCGCGGCCCGCGCGGCGCCGGCGGGGCTGAGGAGGCCGAGGCCGAGCAGCGCCGCGGCGGCGGTCGACGCGCGGACCGCGCGCGGAAGGCCAAGGACACGGGCAGAGACACAGCGTTGGGGCATCCGGGGCTCCTCAGCCGGCAGGATAGCACCGCGCCCCGCAGCGCCCCGCCGCGGCGGGCCCCGCGGCCCACAACGACGCCGAGGCCGCGCCTCTGCGCACCGCACCTCTGCCCGCGCCGGCGCGGACGGCGGCGCGCCCCGCGCTCAGCCCGCGGGCTTGCGGACGACCCGCCGCCGCAGGCTGGTGGCCGGGGCCTCGGGGCGGGTCGGCGGGTCGAGCACCGCCAGCGTCTCGAGGTGGGCGGTCTCGGGGAACAGGTCGTAGGCCGAGAGCGCGCGCACGGTCCAGCCGGCGGCGAGGAAGCGGCGCAGGTCGCGGGCCAGCGACTGCGGCTCGCAGGACACATAGGCCACCCGCGCCGGGTTCAGGGCGAGCAGCTGGTCGAAGACGCCCTCTTCGAGCCCCTTCTTGGGCGGGTCGACCACGACGACCGGCGGGCGGCCCTCGAGGCGCTTGGCGACCGCGGCGAGCTGGGCGGTGGCCTCACCGACGAAGAACTCGGCGCCCACGTGGCCCTGCTGGGCGCTCTCGGTGGCGTGCAGCACCGCGCCGGGCAGGACCTCGACGCCAAAGGCGTAGCCGTGGGCCCGGGCCAGCGGCAGGGTGAACGCGCCGACGCCGCAGTAGAGGTCGACCACCGGGTAGGCCCGCAGGTCGGCGAAGGCGGCGCTGACGTCGCGCACCAGCAGCTCGCCGACCGCCGGGTTGATCTGAAAGAAGTCGCCGGGGCCGATGAGCAGGCGCTCGCCGGCGACGAGCTCGGCGATGAGCGGCACGCCCTCGAGCAGGGTGAAGCCGGGGCCCTCGCCCTCGGGCCCCCACTGCAAGATCCCGTTGCCGGGGTGGTCGTTGAAGTGGGCCCACACGCCCGAGATGCCGGTGGCCGAGCCCATGATCCGCGCGGCGAGCTCTTTGAGCATGCGGTGGTTGCGGCCGGCGACCAGCGTGCACAGCACCCGGCCGTCGGCCCGGCTCTGGCGCAGCATCACGTGGCGCAGGATGCCGCTGCGGCTCTCGGGATCGTAGGGGTGCAGGTCGAGGTCGATGATGTGGTGGGCCACCGAGATCATCGCCCGGCGCAGCACCGGGGTGGCGACCACGCACTCGGGGATGGCGACCAGATCGTGGCTGCCCCGGCGGTAGGCGCCGACGCGGATCTTGCCCATGTCGGACCGGCCGACCGCGAGCTTCACATAGTGCCGGTAGTCGGCGTCGCCGTCGGGGCCCTCGCGCATCGTGGTGGGCAGCGGCAGCTCGACGCCGAGGCCGCCGAGCGCGTCCTTGAGGGCCTCGAGGCGCACCGCGCGCTGGGCGGCGGGCTTGAGGTGCATCAGCGCGCAGGACCCGCAGGCCTCGTAGCGGGGGCAGGGCGGCTCGCGCCGGTCGGGGCTGGGCGCCGCCGCGCCGACAAAACGGCTGCGGATGCGGTGCTGGCCGACGTGCCGGACCTCGACCTCGGCGGCCTCGCCGGCGATGCCCTGCCAGATGGCCATGGCCGCGCGCTGGCCCTGGGCGATGGCAAAACCGTCCTCGTCGTAGCGGGTCGGCGTGACCACGAGGCGCTGGCCGACCCGCAGGCCGCCGGGGCGGGCCGGCGGCGCAGGCCGGCGCATGGGCGGACCCGCGTCGGGCCGGGCGTGGAGGTGGCGGTGGGCAGGGGACGGCGGCTTCGGCGGCTTCATGGGCCCGCGGCTAACCAGGGCCATTCGCCCCGGCCCGGGGGCGGCGGGTGACGGTCCTGTGGGCGGGGAGGGGGGCGGGGGGGGGGGCCTCCCCGCAACGCCCCTCCCGGGGGTTTTTGGTTTTGGCGGGGTTGGCGGCCGGCCTCGCCTGCTGATCTGGTGTGTCCGGGTGGCCGGACGGCCTCGTTCAGGTGCTGATCTGGCGTGTCCGGTGGGCCGGACGGCCTGTCTTGGCTGCTGATCCGGCGTGTCCGGGTGGCCGGATGGCCTGTCTTGGCTGCTGATCTGGCGTGTCCGAG
>JBJONS010000428.1:0-2792 GCA_046051725.1 Pseudomonadota bacterium
TCCATCGAACAAGGTCGCCGGCTGGCAGGTGCTTGGTCGTGGATTTTCAGACCTGCAGCAGATGGTACTTGTCTACAACATGCTCCAGGACGAGGTTCCCGAGATGTGATCAATGATGAGCTGCCGTGGGAGGAGCTGGCCCGCCCCCTCTGGCCCCACATCGACGAGCGCGACACCCTGCGCCGCCGCTGGGACGGCCTGCTCAACCGCCTGCGCGAGCGCCTGCGGGCCGAGGGCCTGCGGCCGGATCTGGTGGTCTCGAGCCACGTGGGGCTGGTGGAGCTGATCTTGCGCGCGGGGGATGAGGTGGTGGACCGCTGCTGAGGGGGAGGGCGGCGGTGGAGCGGGCCCCCTCAGGCCCCGCAGCGGGTCGCGGGCTCGCCCTGGGCCGCCGGGCGCAGCCGCAGCCAGCCGCGCGAGGCGCCGGTGAGCGGGTCGGGCGCGCGCAGGGCGTCAAAAAGCTGGGTGAGCGGCGCCCAGTGCGGCGGGTACTTGAAGCGCGCCACGTCGAGGATGAGCACCATGTCGCTGTCTTCGTCGTAGGCCCCCACCGGGGAGTAGTGGCCCTCGCCGGTCTGCTGCATGGCCTTTCGGCCGTAGTTGACGATGAGCACCTCGCCCTCGGGGGCGCGCACCGCCGCGCGCAGGTCGGCGCGCAGGTCGGCGAGCGCGGCCTCGGCGGCGTAGACCGGCATGCCCTCGGCGCCGTTGCAGTGGGCGAGGCAGGCCAGCTCGGCGAGGTTGAGCCCCTCGCGCTTGGCCTCGTCGAGCGGCTTGCAGCAGTCGAGCAGCTCTTCGCCGTAGTAGCGCCAGGGCCCCTTCCAGACCCGGCCGGGGTCGATCTCGAGCGCGTTGAGGGCGGTGACCAGGGTGCCCAGCGCGCACCAGCCCGGGTCGGCCTGGGTGTGGAAGTGCGCGCTGAGCGGAAAGAAGGCCTCGGCGTTGCCCTGGGCCAGCGCGGCGCGGAAGTGCGCCCGCCCCGCCGCGCTCTGCAGCGCGGGCATGTGCGCGGGCAGGGCGCGGTGGTGGAAGGTGGGCGGAGTGGACGGTGCGGGAGGTGCGGGCGGGGCGACGGGCGCGGGCGCGGTGGGGGCGGTCATCGGCGGCTCCAGGGGCGGGAGGCGGCCCTGTAGGCACGGGGGCGGCGGGCGGCACCTGGGGCGGGGCGGTCTTGCCAGCCCAGGCACCGCGGGTCGGAGCGAGGGGGCCCTGCGGCGGCTTGGCCAGCGGGAGCCCGTCGATGCCGGCGTTCTGGAAGACGCGCTGCGGTCTTGAGCCGCGCGGTCGGCGCGCGGGGCGGACGGCATGCAGTGCGCCCGGAGCTGCGGCCGGGCCTCTGCTGCAGGCTACCAGACTGACCCGGAGTAGACCGAGAACGACTCGGCGCGCGCGCTCTGGCTGGACATCCCAGCGTGGGAGTAGCGGACCCCGCCCGATGGCCCAAAGCTGCGGTAGGTGTGGAACCTTTCGCCCAAGACAACGCCCCGTGGAGCCCAGCCGATGAGGTCCAGCCCGGTCTCCCAGATGACGCCCAGGTGCTCCACATCGCCGACGTCGGACCACCAGCTGAAGGTGCTCAGGCTGCTCGGAGCGACCGCGTGCCAGGCGAGCTCGTCGGAGGTCGGCGTGGGGCATGACCCAAGGGTCGCGGTGATGGCGGTCGCCGACCGTCGAGAGCTGCGGTAGTCGAAGCTAGTGAAGGTGGAGTACACCCCCTCGGCGAACGAGAGCATGGTGTGGAGTTGGTCCACCCGGGCGGCGCATCGCACCGGCGCGCCCGAGGCGTCAACACCCTGGCCACTGAACTCGACCGCGTCGAGGGTCACGCTGTGCGCGCCGCCGTCGCGGCGCGCACGGTAGGCTGGCCGGGCGCTCGTGCTCATCATCACCCGCATCGTCGCGCCGCCGAGCGGGACGATGTGCAGGTCGGTCCAGCAGTTGATGTGCAGCCCACAGTCGGGGTCGGCGCAGTCGACGAGGCCGTCCCGGTCGTTGTCGTCGGTGTCATGGCACAGCTCGACGCACAGGTCGACGCAGTCGCTGTCCTCACAGTCGGTCAGGCCGTCACGGTCGTTGTCGGCAGCGTCGCGGCAGTCTTCGAGGCAAGCGCTGGGGTCACAGTCAGGGTCGTCGCAGTCCGCGCTCCCGTCACAGTCTTCGTCGGCTGGACGGCCGCAGTCCTCGACGTGATCCGGGTGGGCTGCGCTGTCGGCGTCATCGCAGTCCACCGCAGCGCGGGTCGGATCCACCACAGACTCTTCGGGGTTCGGTGCACAGCCAAGACGCGGGGGGTGCGCTGGGTATCCATCGCCGTCTGCGTCGCGGCCCCACAGCTGCCGTTCCTCGGACTCAGCCCCTTCGTCGGTCAGGTCGTCGCAGTCGTTGTCTTCGCCGTCGCAGTCGAGCGGGGCAGCGGCGCAGTCGGGGGACGGGGCGGCGCCGTCGGCCGCGTCGTCCTCCGCATCGGCGGCGGCGCTGTCTTCGGCTGCGGTCGGGGGATCGGACTTCTGGTCACCCGGTGCGCAAGCGGCTGGGGACCACAACGCGGCGAGCAGGGGGAGGTGCTGGCGCAGCTGCACGCGGATCCCTCGGGGGCGCCCGGCGGAGGGCTGCGCGCCACGCGTCCCTATCACCCGTCGACGGCAGCCCCGTCAATTGCGGCGCATCGCACCAGGGGGGCGGAGCGCGGCGCGGCCGGTCGGGGCTCTCGACTGGACCAATTCGGCCCGCATGCCCGCATGCCCGCATGCCCGGCGTCGCATGGCGGGCCCCTCGCTCACTCCAGGGGCGCG
>JBJONS010000429.1:0-2890 GCA_046051725.1 Pseudomonadota bacterium
TCAGGCCTCCCCGCGGAGGCAGCCCATGTTGACCCCCCTGTTCGCGCTCTGCGCCGCGCTGCTCCTCTGGGCCACGGGCGGCGCCTGGGCGGCCCCACCCGCCACCAGCGGTCCGCGCCCGGGCCGGGCAGAGGGTGCGGCGATCAGCCGCGGCTGGGCTGAGGTCATCGCCGCGGTCAGCCCGGCGGTGGTCAGCGTCCGCATGGATCGGCCCATCTCTTTTGACACCGACGCGGCCGGGAACTCCTACGCCACCGGCTTTGTGGTCGACGCCGCGCGCGGCATCCTGCTGACCAACCGGCACGTGGTCGGCGCCGGTCCGGCGCGGGCCGAAGCGGTCTTCCTCAACAACGAAGAGGTGGCCCTGCAGCCGCTGTACCGCGACCCGGTGCACGACTTTGGCTTCTACCGCTTCGATCCGGCGCAGCTGCGCTTTCAGCAGGGGGTCGAGCTTCCGCTGGATCCCGCGGCGGCCCAAGTGGGCCTCGACGTGCGCGTCATCGGCAACGACGCCGGCGAGAAGATCAGCATCCTCAGCGGCACCATCGCCCGCCTGGATCGCCCGGCTCCGGTCTATGGCCGTGGTCGGTACAACGACTTCAACACCTTCTACATCCAGGCGGCCAGCGGCACCTCCGGGGGCTCGTCGGGCTCGCCGGTGGTGGGCCCGACCGGGACGGTGGTGGCGCTCAACGCGGGCGCCAACCGCAGCTCGGCGGCCAGCTTCTTCTTGCCCTTGGACCGGGTGGTGCGCGCCCTCGGCTACGTCCAGCGGGGCGAGCGGCCGCCGCGCGGCACGTGGCGCCTGACCCTCGCCCAGCGCAGCTGGGATGAGCTGCGCCGCCTCGGCCTCAGCCTGCCCCAAGAGGCCGCGCTCCGGGCGGCCCACCCCGCGGCGAACGGTCTGCTGGTCGTCGATGAGGTGCTCGCGGGGGCCGAGGCTGCGGGCCTGCTCGCGGCGGGTGACGTGCTCGTCGAGGTCGGGGGGCAGCCCATCGCCGACTACGTCCGCTGGGAGGCCATCCTCGATGACCATGTGGGCGAAGCGCTCGAGGTCGTCGCGCTCCGCGGCGGCGTCGAGCGGCGGGTGCAGGTGCCCACCGGCGATCTGCACGCGATCACGCCCGAAGCCTGGATTGAGGCCGGCGGCGCGGTGGTCCACCCGCTGTCCTACCAAAAGGCGCTGGGCTTCTCCCACCCCGTCGAGGGGCTGTTCCTCGCCGAACGCGGCTACCTGTTCGAGGGCTCTGACGTCCCGGCGGGCGCCGTGCTCCGCGCGGTGGACGGCGCCCCGGTGCCTGATCTGGACGCGCTCTGGGCGGCGCTCGGCCGGATCCCCGACCGGCAGCCCTTCGTGGTGCGGTTCACCCTGCTGAGCGACCCGGGGCGCGAGCGCCTCGCCCAGGTCTGGATGGACCGGCGCTGGTCGCCGCTCCGGCGCTGTGCCTGGTCCCAGGCCGCGCTCGGCTGGCCCTGCGTCGACGCGGGGCCCCCGCCGCCCGCCCTCGAGCCGGCGCCGGTCGCGGTCGCCCCGCTCGCCGCGCCCGATCGGCGCGCCCGTCGCGTGTTGGACGCGCTGGTCATGGTCGAGCACACCCTCCCGATGGGCCTCGACGGCGTGCAGGGCCGCAGCTTCCGCGGCGCGGGCGTGGTGGTCGACGCTGCAGCGGGCTGGGTCCTGACCGACCGCGACACCGTGCCCTCGTCGATCGGCGACGTGCGGGTCGTCCTCGCGGGCGGCGCGGTGCTCCCGGCCGAGGTGCTCTGGCTCCACCCGACCGAGAACATCGCAGCGGTGCGGTACAACCCGGCCCGGGTGCGCGGGCAGCCGCCGGCCGCCCTCCGCCTCGCGGCGCGCCCCTTGGACCGCGGCGCCCGGGTCCTCCAGGTGGGGCTGGACCGGGACCACCAGCCCGTCGTGCACTCCGCGCGGGTCACCGAGCGCCGGCCGTGGACCCTCAGCGCGGCCAACCCGGCGGCCTGGGTCCCCACCAACTTCGAGATCATCCGGGTGGATGAAGCGATGAGCAGCGCAGGGGGCGTGCTGGTGGATCGGCGGGGGCGGGTGGGCGCGCTCTGGGCCTCCTTCGTCGACCGATCGTCCCAGGAGCCGGTCAGCTGGTTCGCCGGCGTGCCCGCCGAGGAGCTCGCCGCCGTGCTCGCGCAGCTCCGCGCCGGGGCCCACAGCCTCGCGGTCCCCGGGCTCCGCGTCGAGCCGCTGCCGCTCCGGGGCGCGCGGGCGCTGGGTCTGTCCGAGGCGCGGGCCGCCGCCGTCGCGCAGTGGCCCCACGCCGCGCTGCTCTCGGTGGTGCGGGTGCCCAGCAATGGGCCCGCGGACGGCGTGCTCCGCGCAGGGGATCTCTTGCTCGACGCGGAGGGCGCGCCGCTGTCCTCGATCGCCCAGCTCGACGCCGCGGCGGCCCGCGGTGCGCCGATCCGCCTGCGCGTGCTGCGCGACGGCGCCGAGCACGAGGTGACCCTGCGCCCCCAGCAGCGCAGCGCGCTCGGGACCGCGCAGGCCCTCTCGTGGCAAGGCGCCCTGCTCCAAGACATCCCGGTCGAGGTCTTCGACCACCTGGGCCTGCGCCCCGGCGGGGTCTGGGTGGCCGAGGTCACGCCCGGCTCTCCGGCCAGCCGCCACAAGCTGCGGGCAGGTCTGCGCATCCTCGCGGTCAATGACGTGCAGACCGCTGATCTCGGGGCGCTGCTCCGCGCGTTGCCGCCGGGCGACGCGCCGGTCCGGCTGCAGGTGCAAGAGCTGGACGGCCGCCTCAGCGTGCTGAGCCTGAAGCCGGCGGCGGGCGGCGGGCCGGCCCAGCTCTGGTCTCGCGGCGGGGACGGATGGGCCGCGTCGGCGCTCCCGGCCGGGGGCGACGCGGCCCCGGCCGCC
>JBJONS010000430.1:0-10073 GCA_046051725.1 Pseudomonadota bacterium
AGGGCCTCGACGCCAGCCCGGGCGCGGCCACCGGCCGGGTCGTCTTCCACAGCGACGAGGCCCAAGAGCTCGCCGAGCGCGGCGAGCAGGTCATCCTCGTGCGGGCCGACACCAGCCCCGAGGACATCCAGGGCATGACCGTCAGCCAGGGCATCCTCACCAGCCGCGGCGGCCAGACCAGCCACGCCGCGGTGGTCGCCCGCGGCATGGGCAAGCCCTGCGTGGTCGGCTGCACCGAGATCGTCGTCGACTACGCCCGAAAGCTCTTCTACGCCGGCGACACCGTCATCAAGCGCCTCGACTGGATCACGATCGACGGCGCCACCGGCGAGGTGATGGAGGGCAAGGTGCCCACCCTGGCCCCGCCGACCGACGCCGGCGCGCTGGCCACCCTGCTGCAGTGGGCTGACAACATCGCCCGCCTCAAGGTGCGCGCGAACGCCGACAACGGCGCTGACGCCACCCGGGCCCGCGGGCTCGGCGCCACCGGCATCGGCCTCTGCCGCACCGAGCACATGTTCTTCCAGCCCGACGCCCTGCGGGCGATGCGCCAGATGTTGGTCGCCACCGACCAGCGGGCCCGGGCCCGGGCGCTCAGCCAGGTGCTGCCCATCCAGCGCGCGGCCTTCGAAGAGATCTTTGACGCGATGGACGGCCTCCCGGTCACCATCCGCTTGCTCGACCCGCCCCTGCACGAGTTCCTGCCCGAGAAGGCCGAGGACGTCGCCTCGGTCGCCCAGGATCTCGGCGTGCGGACCGAGGTGCTCAGCGAGCGCCTCCGCCAGCTGCACGAGAGCAACCCGATGCTCGGGCACCGCGGCTGCCGGATCGGCGTGACCACCCCCGACATCTACAAGACCCAGGTCCGCGCGATCTTCGAGGCCGCCGCGGGCTGCCAGCGCCGCGGCAAAGAGGTGCTGGTCGAGGTGATGGTGCCGCTGGTCGGCATCCCCGCCGAGCTCGAGATCGTGCGCAAGTACATCATTGAGGTGGCCGAGCAGGTGATGGTCGAGCAGGGCGTGAACCTCAAGTACGCGGTCGGCACGATGATCGAGCTGCCGCGGGCCGCGCTGCTCGCCGGTCAGATCGCCCGCCACGCCGACTTTTTCAGCTTCGGCACCAATGACCTGACCCAGATGACCTACGGGATCTCGCGCGACGACCTGGGCAGCTTCATGCCCGCCTACCTGCAGCAGGGCGTCATCCCCGACTCGCCGATCACGCGCTTCGACGACGAGGGCGTGGGCCAGCTGGTCAAGATGGGCACCGAGCGCGGGCGCCACGCCAACGCCCGCCTCAAGGTCGGCGTCTGCGGCGAGCACGGCGGGGATCCGCACGGCGTCGGCTTCTTCCACAAGGTCGGCCTCGACTACGTGTCCTGCTCGCCCTTCCGGGTGCCGGTGGCCCGCTTGGCCGCCGCCCACGCCGCGCTCGGCCTGCTGTAGGCTCGGCCTCCTGCCACCTCTTTGCCCGACCCGGAGCCGACCGTGAGCAACCCCTACGCCCCGCCGTCCTCGACCGTGATCCGCCTGGACAAGCCGAGCCTCGACGGCGAGCCGGTCCGCCGCTGGGACCTCTCGGTCATCGGCGAGGCCTGGACCCTGATGCAGGCCCGGCTCGGCGAGAACATCGGTCTCGCGCTGATCACCTTCGGGGTCAGCTTGGCGATGACCTTGGTGAGCGTGGCGGTGCAAGAGGTCGGGACCCGCGGGGGCATGGATCCCCAGGTCGCGGCGGTGGTCGGCCAGGTGGTCTCGCTGAGCGGCAACCTGCTGCAGGGCTACCTCGGCATCGGCGCGCTGCGGTTCTACCTCGGGCAGGTCCGCGGCCAGGACGTCAGCATGCTCGAGGTCTTCCGCGGGTGGCCCTGGCTGCTGCCCATCTTCCTCGGCAACCTGCTCGTCGGCCTCGCCGCGGTCGCCTCGATCCTCCTGCTGTTCATCCCGATGGTCGTGCTGGGCCTCGGCTGGATGTTCTGGCAGGCCTTCGTCGTCGACGAGGACATGGGCGCGGTCGACGCGCTCACCGCGTCCTGGCGGCTGACCAAGGGCAGCAAGGTCGACCTCTTCGTCTTTGGCCTCGTGGTGGGGATGCTCAACCTCGCCGGCGCCCTGCTCTGCGGCCTGGGCCTCGCGGTCACCATCCCGCTGTCGGGGCTGGCCTCGATGATGGTCTACGACAACCTGCGCATCGTCGGCCCCAAAGAGGTCTGAGCGGCCGGTCGCGGGCGGCCCAGGGCTTCAGCGCGTCAGCGCGTCAGGGCGCGGGCGCGTCTCCGGGGGCTTCGTCTGCGCCCGGTGCTTCGCTCTGTGCGTTGAGAACGACGGCGTAGGCGTCGTTCTTGCTGAGGCCGAAGGTGGACTGGATCAGCCCGCGGGCCACCTTGGCCCCGAGCCCGGCCGCGAGCAGCCCGGCGGCCAGGCGGAGCTGGGCGGCCTGATCGGGCGGAGGAGGGGCCTCGACCACCGCGGGCGCCCCCTCGACGACCATGCACCACTCGCCGGCGACCGGAGCGGCGGCCGCCTCGACCCGGAGCTGGGCGAGCAGCGCCGCCAAGGGCCCGCGGAGGTGGCGCTCGCTGCGCTTGGTGAGGTTGTGGGCGAGGCTGGCCCGGCGCGTGGGGCCCAGCTCGGCGACGAGATCGTCCAGCGCGTCGATCAGGCGGTGGGGGCTCTCATACAGCAGCAGCGTGGCCTGCGCGGACCGCAGCGCGGCCAGGGCCGCCCGCCGCTCGGCCTTGGCCCGGGGCAAGAAGCCGACGAATTGAAAGCGCCCCGCCGGCAGGCCGCTGGCGCTCAGCGCGGTGAGCGCGGCGCAGGGCCCGGGCAGGGCGACCACGGGCAGCCCCGCGTCGAGGACGGCCTGCACCACGCTGTCCCCGGGGTCGGAGACCAGCGGGGTGCCCGCGTCGCTCACCAGACCCACCCGGCGGCCGGCCTGGAGGAGGGCGACCACCTGCGGGGCCCGCCCGCGCTCATTGTGGGCGTGGCAGGAGAGCAGCCGCGGGTGGACGTCGAGGTGGGCGGTCAGGCGCCGGCTCACGCGGGTGTCCTCGCAGAGCAGCAGCTCGACCCCGGCGAGGACCGCGCGCGCCCGCGGCGAGAGATCCCCGAGGTGCCCGAGCGGGGTGGGGATCAGGTACAGGACCCCCGGGACGGGCTCGGCGTCGGTGGGCGTCGGGGCCGGCGCCGCGAGCAGCGCGTCCAGATCGGGGGCGGCGTCTTCAGCCCCCTCGTGCAGATCGTCGGCCTCGGCCTCTGGCGGGTCGGCGGGGCCCGGGTCCCCGCCCGCGGGGGCCTGCACGAGCAGCGCGCGGCCAAGGTGGCCCTGCGCGCGCCGCTCCGCCGGGTGGAGCGGTCCGCGTCCGCCGCCCCCGCGCCCCTGTCCGCCCCCGCGTCCCTTGGCCATGCGCCCTCCCGTCGGGACCGCGTATGCGAGCGCGTCGGCCCCGGCGAGGTCCTCGACGGCGGCCCCGGTTGAACCCGGCGGGGGCATCGGGTAGGGAGCCCGGCCTCTCACCCGGTCCCGCCCGTGCCTCGACGCTCCGCGCCCTCTGCGCCCACCGCGCCCGCCGCGTCCACCGCGCCCTCGGGGATGGCCGCGGCCCGCCGCGCCTCCCATTCCGGGCCCGCCTCCGTCGACACCGCCGGATCCTCCCGGTCGACCGCGGCGCGCCGCGGCGCAGGCTCCCCGTCCGGGTCGCGCGGCCTGCGCCTCGCCTGCGGGCTCAGCGTGGCGGCGGCGCTCAGCGGCTGCGCGGTCGACGCGCCCCTGCCTTTTGTGGGGGACTGCGCCGTCTACCCCGAGGGGACCTACAACTTCGGCGAGATCGGCATCGGGTCGTGCTTGGCGGGGCCGAGCGATCTGGTGCTGACTGATGATCTCGCCGGCGCGCCGGTGGTGCTCGTCGTCAACGCCAACCCCTACAAGGTTTTTGAGACGGCGAACCTGCTCGCCATCCCCTGGTCCGAGATCGACGCCGCTGAGGGCGAGGTCATGGTCGATGATCTGACCACCGGGGGCATGGAGCTCCCCGACTTCGCCGCGGGCCTCGGGCTGCTCGGCGACGTCGGGCTGGTCGCGGTGCGCAAAAGCGAAGGGGCCCTGGTCCGCCAGAGCTTCGACGACGTCAAGCTGCTCGATCTCAGCGATCCGATGAGCCCGCGCGCGTCTGACCGCGGCCCCGACGGCGGCGACACGCTGCAGGTCGAGTCGGATCCCTTCGACATCGAGGTCGACCCCTCCAGCGGCTACGCCTTCGTCGCGAACCGCACCAGCCACAGCGTGAGCGTGATCGACGGCAGCGGCGACACCCTGCGCGTGGTGCGGCCCTGGCCCGAGCACGTCATCACCCGGGCCAGCTTCGAGGACACCGACGGCGACGGCAGCCAGGCCGCGATGGACGATCTGAGCGTCATCGACACCGCGCTGCTCATCGACGAGCGGTGGAGCCTCGACTGGATCGAGGGCACCTGGCGCCTGTGGCTGCCCGAAGAGGGCGGCCTGCGGCGCCACACCAGCGTGGACGCCGCGCGCTGGACCCCGAGCCCGTCGGGCCGCGAGCTGGACGCTGACCTGAGCAGCGTGATCGAAGAGGTGGTCGATCCCGCCGCCGCTGCCGGGCGCATGTACTTCTCAGACAACGGCGTGCTGCGCGCCGCCAGCGCGACGGGCTCGGCCAGCATCTCGTGGGCTTTCGAAGGCGAAGCGCTGCTCGAGCCCCGGGGCGACGGGTGGGAGGGCGCTGCCCTCAGCGGACCGGCCCCCCTCATCACGGCCGACCTGCTCTACCTGTTCTACGACGGGGTCGGTGAGGGCCTGACCGCCACACCGGCGATCGGCGCGGCGGCCAGCGCCGACGGGTCGGTCTTCACCCGGCTCGCCGGGCCCTTGCTCGAGCCCCAGTGGGACCACGACGTCGCCGGCCTCAGCGATCCGGCGCCCGTCTTTGACCCCGAGACCGGCCTCATCGTCGTCTACTACACGGCTTTTGACGGCGAGCGCCTGCGCATCGGCCGGGCCGAGGGCAGCCGGGTCGAAGAGCTGAGCACCGACGCCGAGGCCGCCTTCGCGATCGACGGCGTGGACGTCGCCGCGCCGGTCATCTCGGCCGAGGTCGGCCGCTGGACCATGTGGTACAGCCGCCGCGAGGCCGGGATCTGGTCGGTGGGCCTCGCCGAGAGCCCCGATGGCCTGCGCTGGACCGACCGGGGCACCGCGCTGACCCTGCCGGTTGAGGTGGCCACCGCCGAGGCGCCGCCCACCGTCGCGCTGCAGGCGGCCCCCGAGGGGCGCTTCCGCGTGGTGGGCGAGAACCAGGGCAACCTGCTCGACCCGGTGGTGCCCGGCGAGCCCTTCGCCGCCGCCCTCTACGGCTGGCAAGCGGTCACCGTCGCCGGCTACGCGGTCGACGTCGGCGCGGCCGGCGCCGAGAGCGCCCGCGGCGTGCGCGTGGACAGCGCTGATCTTGACCTCGGGCTGGCCTGGCTGACCCTGACCTCGGCGGGCGGCGTCAACCGCATCGGCCTCGCCGAGATCGACGCCGGCGGCGAGCTGCAGGTCCAGCAGGGCGCCATCTTCGAGGGCTCCAGCGGCTTCGACCGCGGCGGCGTGAGCGCGCCGGTGGTCTGGCGCCACACCGACGGCAGCTTCCGCATGGCCTACGCGGCCGAGCGCGGCGGGCGCAAGCGGGTGGGCGTGGCGCGCAGCGACACCGGCCGCACCTGGACCCGGATCGGCCTCGGGCTGGACGTGGGGGACGACTGGGAGTCGTCGGCGGTCGAGCCCGGCAGCGTCGAGGTCCTCGACGACGGCCGGGTGCGGCTGTGGTACGCGGGCTTCGACGGCGAGGTCTGGCGGGTCGGCAGCGCCCTCTCTGACGACGGCGAGACCTTCGTGCGCGAGCCCCGCAGCGCCCGCGGCTACTCCATGACCACCGGCCGTCCGGGCGACTGGGACGACTCGGGTGTGAGGCACCCCTGGGTGCTCCGCGGGTCGGACGGGGACGGTCAGCGCGGCCGCCACATCTGGTACACCGGCTTTGACGGCGACCTGTGGCGCCTGGGCTATGCGTTTCTGCGGGATGGAGAAGACACCCCCGCTCGTTACGAGGACGAGGATGGGGTGAGCGTCCCGGTCCTGCTGGCCGAGGGGGGACTGTTCTCCCCCCAGGGTGTGCAGCGGCCGGTCCTGCTCCCCACCGAGGGCCTGCTCGGCGGAGACCAGGGCTATGTCGGCTGGTATGCGGGGCTCGGCGCCAACCGGACCCGCATCGGCGGCCTGTCCTCGAGCGGACAGACCCGCCTGCACCGGGGCCTCAACCGCCCGTCGGCAGGAGACCGGCTGGTCTTCTCGACCGAGCGGGGGGATCCGAACGCCCGGGCCATTCCCCTCGACACCGGCGTC
Source organism: Pseudomonadota bacterium (assembly GCA_046051725.1). Classification (GTDB taxonomy): domain Bacteria; phylum Myxococcota_A; class UBA796; order UBA796; family UBA2385; genus JAEUKK01. The sequence goes on from JBJONS010000430.1 coordinate 6,406, forward strand.
GAGGACAGCTACCTCACCGGGATCGGCCTCACCAGCGTCACCATGGACGTGGCCCGCGGCTTCCTGTACGCCGCGAGCAAGCTGGTGCCGTACCTCTTCGTGATTGACGTGAGGGACGACTCCACCGTCGACTTCAACGACCTGAACTACCTCGACATCGAGGCGGTGCTGCCGGTCACCAACGCGACCGGCGGCGCGGGCTTCCGGCAGGTGATGACCGTGCCGGGCGAAGACCGGCTCATCGGGCTGCACAGCGGGCCCGAGTCGGTGTGGAGCCTCGACATCAGCGGTGTCGAGGACAACGCCTTCGCCGAGTTCGTCTACGACACCACCGCCAGCTACATGCCCGCCCACCGCGGCGTGGCGCGGGACGTGGGCGCGGACACCGACACCGACGTCGGCCCGGCGGGTATGGCCATGCACCCCGACGGCCAGCGGCTCTTCGTGACCGGCTTCAACACGAACAACCTGATGGTCTACGATCTCACGCTGGGCACCCGCGGCATGCTGGTCGGCGAGGTGCCGAACGTCGGCGAGAACCCCGCCGCCATCGTGCTGAGCCCAGACGGCAAGAAGGCGCTCATCGCCAACCACGCCGGTGAGCTGTTCAACGTGCGCGAAGGCAACCGCGCGGGCACCCAGCTCGCCAGCGCCACCCTCGCGGTGGTGGACATCGACCCCACGAGCCCGAGCTACCTCTCGGTCATCGCCTGGATCAAGAACCGATGAGGATCGCGCCCCACGCCCGCCCCCTCCGCACCGGGCCCGTCGCTGGGCTGCTGCTCGCCGCGGTCGCCGCCGGCTGCAACCGCGACACCCTGCGGCACTTCGCCTTTGACGGGCCGGAGTGGTCCGATGTGCTGACCCCGGCCGAGGGGGGGCCGTTCTGGACCGAGATCGGCTTTGTGGCCAATACCCGCGACGGGACCATCGTCCCGCTCGACCTGCGCCACGGCACGGTGCTCGGCGACCAGTATGGCGGGCCGTTCCTGCGGCCCCGCCAGATCGCCACCGGCGAGCTGCGCCAGCTTGGGCAGATCAGCGCCTGGGCCGAGGATGAAGACACCGTCAAGGTCTTCGCCGCCGACCTGCACTTCGGCGTGCTGGTCGAGGCGACCTACATCGAAGAGGTCGTCGACGGGGAGCCCCAGCCGCCGCAGGCCCGCTTGTCGAACGCGACCTTCCGCGACAATGATGAGAGCGGGGATGGCGCCGAGCTGACCCGGGTCGAGCTGCGGCGGGGCTTCACCACCACCGAGCGCTGGACCCTGACCTTCGACGGTGAGGCCTGGACGGTCGAGGGCAGCCGGTCGGGCCGCCAGGGTCGGGTCGCGACCCCCGGGGAGCGCTACCAGTCCGACAACCTCGAGGTGGTCTTCACGGTCACCGGCGCGGCGAGCGAGGGCGACCAGCTCGTCTTCTCCACCGACACCGGGGTGGACGAGCACGACCTGGGCGGGCTGGTGATGGGCCTCACCGAGCTCGAGGGAGAGGACCTTTTGCTGGCCGCGGTCTGGGATCCAGCGGCGTCGACCGGGCACCTCGCGCTCTTCGACCTGCCGACCCGTACCGTCGTGGGTCGGGTGCGGCTGCCGAGCGGCGCCCAGCCTTGGCGCTTCGCCACCGATCCCAGCAGCGGGCTCATCTACGTCGCCGACGCCCAGCTCCCCTCGGTCTGGGCGGTGGCGCTCGACCGCGCGCTGCCCGAGGCCAGCGGCGTCGATGAGATCAGCGTGCCGGCGCCCGTACACGCCCTTGCCTTCGTTTCGCACGAGGCCGAGCCGGGCTTCGACGAGCCGGGCTACCGCCACCTGTTCGTGGCCCCCGCCGACGGCGACCGGGTGGACGTCTATGACCTCGACAGCGGCGCTTGGCTCGACGCCAACCCCCGCGATGGGGTGACCGGAGGGATCGACCTGCTCAGCCCGGTCGTCGGCCTGTCGGCCAGCCCGCTGCCCATCCGCCTCGCCCAGACCAGCAACTTCGGCGCGCGGACCGCCGACCACGTGGTGACGGTGAGCACCTTCGACGGCGCCCTGCGCGCGCTCGAGGGGGCGACGGGCTGCGTGGTCATCAACACCGCCGGGCCCAGCATCAACTACGAAGTGGGCGTGCTGCAGCTCACCTTCACCGACAAGGGCGCCACGAGCAACCCGGTGCTGAGCACCGACCGGGCGACCTCTCGGCAGGTGGTCGCCCACCCCTGCGGCGGCGTGACCCGCGGGGAGACCTGGACCCTGACCTTTGACGGCACCCGGGGGGTCTGGGAGGCCGAGGGCTCGATCAGCGGGCTGCAGCTCACCCCCGTGCAAGAGGACGTGCGCTACGTCACGGACGACGGCAGCCTCTCCTTCCTCATCCTCTCGGGCACCAGCCCGAGCACGGACGGCGACCAGTTCAGCTTCGTCCTCAATGACGGCCAGCTCCGCCTGACCGAGGCGGTCCGCACGCTGGGCACCGTCGCCACCCCCTTTGAGCTGCCCGGTCCGCCCTTGGTCTACACCCTCGACGCCGGCCCGACCGGCGGCGGCTGGGACGTGGACCGCACCAAGGTCGAGGCGCTGCTGCCGGTGACCAACACCGACATGGTGGTCTCGGTGCGCCTGCAGGGCTGGTCGGTCCAGCACGTCTTCGAGTAGCCGCCGGCGGCCTGCTCAGGGGGCGGCGGCGCGGGCGGCCAGCGCCGCGCCGAGGTCCTCGGCGATGATGTGCTGGGCGGTGTTGAGCAGGTGCTGGTCGTCGAAGTAGTGGTCGGCGGTCAGCGCTTCGATGGGCCCGCCGCCGACCACCTCGGCGCCGATCTGCGCGGCGAGCGCGGCGAGCTCTGCGCGGTGGTGGGCGACCTCGCGCTCGCGGCCCGCGCCCGGCCGGGGCGGGATCTGGTAGAACAGGGTCTGGACGCCGTGGGCCGCGGCCTCGGCCTCGATCTGGCGGGTCCAGTGGTAGGGATCGACGGTGGGCTGCAGGCCGGGCAGGCTCGCCTCGAGGCGCCAGCGCGCGGCGTCGAGCCGGTTGCCGGGCTTGGCGGCCTCTTGGGACGGCCGGACGGCGCCGGCGGGGCGGCTGAGCCAGGCGCCGCGGAAGCGGTTGGGGCTGGCGACGTCCTCCCCGTCGGTGTCGCCCTCGACCGGCGGCGGGGCAGGGGAGGGCACCCCCACGGCGCCCCAGAAGAGCTGGCCGAGGTAGCCACGGTACCGGTAGAGCCGCGAGGCCTTGCGGAGGCTGAGCTCGGCCACGCAGCTCAGGTCGGTGCAGGTCGCCGAGAGGATGGGCAGCAGCTCATCCCAGCCGGCGAGCTCCATGGTCTGGGAGCTCCAGGGCGAGGGGCTCAGCATCAGATCGGCGCCGGCGGGGGCCAGGATGATGGCCTCAGGCAGCGGCAGGCCCTGGGCCTCTGCCTCGGCGAACATGGCCCGCTGGGCCACCCACCAGTCGACGGGCGTGCTCGCCGCCGCGCCGACGTTGACCACGTGGGTCGGTCCGCCCCAGGCCTCTTCGACCACCTTGGCGTTGAGCCCCGCGCCGTGGCAGGTCCCGAAGATCCACACCGATGGACGACCCCGGTCTGGGTCGCTCCGCCACGCGTCGACCGCCCGCACGAGGTGGGTGCGATCCTGCAGGAAGCGGTAGAGGTAGGCCTCTCCGGCGACGCCGACGAGCACGAGGTA
>JBJONS010000431.1:0-5588 GCA_046051725.1 Pseudomonadota bacterium
CTACCGCTTCAAGGACCAGTCGAACTTCTGGTCCTACGGCTCGCGCGACGTCATCGGCGGCGGCCCCGGCGCGAGCGCGCTGCGCTTGCGCACCGCGGTGTCGAGCAGCTACCGCAAGGCCGAGCCCTACGCGGTGGTCGACCTGGTGCGGACCGGGCGCATGAACATGGACATCGTCGACGCCAACGGCGTGGTGGTCGCCAAAGACCTCGAGCTTCGGCCGGCGAGCAGCGCGACGATGCGGGCCGGCGTCGAGTGGCTGGTCAGCACCTACGGTGAGGACGGCGCGCGGGTCAGCGTCGACGCGCACGGCCAGATGGTGTACCGCGGCGGCCAGCAGCTCCCGAGCGGGGTCTACCTGCCCTCGGTGCTGGACGCCTCGGCGGGCAGCGCGGTGACGATGGCCGACCGGACCGAGCTCATCGCCGGCGCCGGCGTCAACTGGCGCTTTATGGAGTACCTGCAGCTCAACGTCGGCGGCGACTTCGGCGCCAACAGCGGCGGGCGCGTCGAGAACGTGTACCCGGTCGACGCCAAGGTGGGCGCCCGTATGTGGCAGGTGCACACGACCCTGCGCTTCCGCGCCCGGGACCCGATGTTTGACCAGATGAAGCAGGCCAGCCCGAGCGACGAGCCCTGAGGCGGGCTTCGCGTCGGGGGCCAGCACGGCGCGCCACCCACGGGGTGGCGTCCGACCCGCGGCGCAGCTGAGCGGACGGCCGCGGGGGCGGCGCCGGTGTTGGGAATCCCCTCCCCTCCGCCCGCACGCGGTGGGATCTGCCGGCGGATCTCGCGGGCCCATGCGCGCCCGCGGGGGCCAAGCCGGGCCGGGTCTGCGCCGGGTGCGTTTAGGCCGCATCAAAAGGGTGATCGACCCAGCGGACCTCGTCGCCGCGCACCACGGCGAGGCAGAAGCAGGCCTCATCAAAGGGCTCGGCGTAGGTCATGAGGAAGGCCTCGGCCGCGCGGCGCAGGCGCGCCACCTTGCCGGAGGTGAGCGAGTGGAGGCTGTCGCGCTCTGCCTCGCTCCAGGCGCGGACCTCGATGAACCGCAGCTTCCCACCGGAGCGGGCGACCAGGTCCAGCTCTCCCCCGCCGCCGCGCCAGTTGCGCGCCAACACCAAACGACCAGAGCCGAGGAGCTGGCGATACACCAGCTCTTCGGCTCGTTGCCCTCGCTCAAGGGCGAGGAGACGGTCGGCAGCGCGAGGGCTCGCGCGCCGGACGGTCGGCGGCTTGCTCAGGCGCTGTGCGCGTCGGTCGGACGCCAGCCGCGCATCGGCTTGAGGCGGGCCTTCTTGCCGGTCAGGTCGCGGAGGTAGTACAGCTTCGCGCGACGGACCTTGAAGCGGCTGATGACCTCGATCTTGTCGACGGTCTGGGTGTGCAGCGCGAAGATGCGCTCGACGCCGACACCGTAGGAGACCTTGCGCACCGTGATGGTGGTGCGCGGGCCGCCGCGGTGCATGCCGATGAGGGTACCCTCGAAGATCTGCACGCGGCTCTTCTCACCCTCGCGGATGCGGACGTGCACCTTGACGGTGTCGCCCGTGCGCAGGTCGATGTTGTGCTTCGCGGCGTACAGTTCCTGCTCAATCTCACGAATCGTCGGCATTGAAGACCTCACTGGCTGGCTGTGCAGCCTACACAATTTCGATCACGACATGCCGGGAGCGCAGAGGCGGCTGGCCCCGAAGGCGCAGCGCGGCCCTGTCGGCACCGTGAGACGCTGGCGGCATAGCCGAGCAGCGCCGCGACGGCCAGCGGCCGACTCGACCAGCGGGGAGGCAGGCGCCCTCGCTGACCCTGCCCAACCACACTTCGGCGCAGGCGCGCAGCGAAGCGACGGCGTGTCGCAGAACATCGACGGACTATGGCCTCTGGCGCGGCTTGTCAACGGATGGCGGCGCCGGAGCGCTCAGGTCCCCGAGCAGGTCCGGGCGGAGCGCGCGGGTGAGCTCCAGCGACGCTTGGTCCCGCCAGCGCGCGATCTGCGCGTGGTTCCCACCCCGGAGGACCTCGGGCACCTCGTGATCGCGCCACCGCTGCGGGCGGGTGTAGACCGGCGCCTCGAGCCGCGGGCGGGTGAACGACTCCTCGTCGAGGCTGTGGGCGTTGCCCAGCACGCCGGGCACCAAGCGCGCGACCGCGTCGGTGATGACCATCGCGGCGAGCTCGCCGCCGGTGAGGACGTAGTCGCCGATGCTCATGCACCCGTCGACCAGGTGCTCTGCGACGCGCCCGTCCACGCCCTCGTAGTGGCCGCAGACCAGCACGAGGTGCGGGAGCGCCGCGAGGCGGCTGGCCACGCGTTGGCTGAAGCGCTCGCCGGCGGGCGCCATGAGCAGGACGTGGCTGTCGGGCCGGCGCACCGCGGCGATCGCCGCCTCGACGACGTCGACGCGCATCACCATCCCGCTGCCGCCGCCGTAGGGCGTGTCGTCCACGACGCGGTGACGGCCCACGCCGTGCGCGCGGATGTTGTGCAGCCCGACCTCGATGAGGCCACCCCGCTGCGCGCGGCCAAGGATGCTGTGCGAGAGCGCGCCCTCGCACAGCTCGGGGAACAGCGTGAGGATGTCCACCCGGAAGGGGGACGGGCCACCCAGCAGAGCTGGGGCCTCGGGCAAGCTCGGGTCCACCGGAGGACTCCGTGAGAGGTGCGGAGGTGCGGACGTGCACAGGCGCGGAGGCGCGGCCAAGCCGGGCGTGTCCGCCCGTCGCTACACGTCCTGAACGGAGCCCTCGGTGACGACGATCCGGTCCCCCAAGGTCACCGAGACGATGTGCTCTTTGAGGGCCAAGACCCACCGTTCGGCGCTGCCGTCGCGGATCACCCACACGTCGAGGCCGGTGGTGTCGTGTACGTCGACCAGCGCGCCGATAGGGCGCCCCGCGTCGGTGTAGACCGGCAGACCGACGAGGTCGCGCACATACCAAGTGCCCCGGCCGGTCTTGGGGAGCCGCTCGCGGCTCACCACAAGCTCCCAGCCTTGGCTGGTCACTGCCGCTTCAGGGGTGTCGATCCCCTGGATGCGGGCCAAGATCCGCTTGCCGGTGCCCGGTCGGGCCTCGATGCGTCGCTCGGACCGCCCCCCGGCCGCGTCGACCAGGGTCACCTCTTGCGGGCCCTGGAGGAGGAAGCTGCCGGGGTTGTACAGGTAGATCTTGACCTCGCCGCTGACGCCGTGAAGGCCGTTGACGTAGCCAAGGCGAACATCTGCGGGGCCAAAACGCTCTGCTCCGGCCGCGGGCGCCTGGGCGGCGACCGGAGCCGGAGCATCAGCGCTCGCGGTGTGTCGGGGACCGGAGGCGGCGCCAGAGGGGCGCTCGGCGCTCATTCCTCGCCAGCCCCTGCCGACGGATCCACCAAGTCGATCACCGGCTTACGGGCACCGCCCGCCGCCGAGAGGACCTGCTGCACCGCGCGGAGGTTCACCCCATCAGGGCCGCGGAGACGTGCGAGGTCGGCGCGGCTGGCGCGCACCTCGAGCAACACCGACGAGGTGTTCTCCACAGCGCTCACCCGAAAAGCGTCGGGCTCGCGAACAAAGGGGCGGAAGAGGAAGCCGACGAGCTGCTCCACGACTACTCGCCCGCCGCCGCGTTGGCGCCGTTGCGCACGCGCTTGATGAGGTGGCCGACGGTGTCGCTGGGCGAAGCGCCGACGCCGATCCAGTAGTCCACGCGCTCGAGGTCGAGCTTGATCTCGGCCGGGTTCTTCATCGGGTCGTAGTACCCGAGGACCTCGATGGACTTGCCATCGCGGGGGTTGCGGGAGTCGGTGGCGACCACGCGGTAGAAGGGAACTTTCTTGCGGCCCAGGCGGGTCAGCCGAAGACGAACCATGGTGAGAACTCCGGTGAAGATGAGCGAAACGAAGGATGAGGACGAGGAGATGGTGGCGGTGCGGGCTGCCTGCCTCGGGGGCCGCGCCCGGCGCGAACAGTCCATCGGGTGAGGCGGACCTCGGCGCCCGGTGGGCCTTCGCGCCGCGTTCAGCCGCGCGCTGCGCGACTCGCGACCTTGGCACCTGGGGTCTCAGGGGACCACAACAGCCGCGGATGCCACTCCTGGCGCCGGTTAGTCCGTCCTGGCCGCGGAGTCAAGCGGCTGCGGGCCCAGCGGGGTCACTCCCGGCGGGTGTACCCTCACCGCCGCACCGGCAACAGGAGCCCGCCGTCCTCGACCATGCCCGCCGCGCGGAGGCGCGCGAGCAGCGGGGACGCCGCCGTATCCACGCCGTTGACGCGCCGAATCGGCAAGGCCCGCTGCCCCGCGCCTTCGAGGCGGCGCGCCAACGCGGCGATGCCGTCCGCGAGCGCCGCAGCGGCCTCGTCCGCCACACGGACGCCAAGCGCGTGCCCGCTCCGGCTCAACCAGAGCGCCGGTGCGCCGCCGATCATCACGAGCCAGGAGCCAGCCTCGCGGCGCCACTGCCCGTCGAGCTCTTCGGGCCACGCAAGCAGGGCCCCCCAGGGTTGGCCCGGGTCCGACGTCGGCAGCACGTGGAGGAGGTCGCCGCCGTCCCGGTGCGCGCGCAGCTCCTCCACCGCGCCGGGAAGCGCGAACCACGACCCGCCCAGGCCCGCGACGAACCACCCGCGGCGGACGTGACCCAGCGACTCCATCTCGCAGAGCACGGGGTACACGCCCGCGAATCCGCCGGGAAGATCCTCGGCCGCGGCGGAGCTGCTCCCCACGACCCCGTGGCGCTCGAGCAGCATCAGGGCCGCAGCGCGGGCCTTGAGCGTGTCGTCTGCGGCGCTGGGGCCATCAGCGAAGCTGCGGCGCAGCGACCACCACCGCCCCCCTCCGCCGCGCCCCCGCGCGCTGCCCTCGACCCCACACCAAGCCCGCAGCGACGCGAGGCTGTCGTTGGACACGAGGCCGTCCCAGGCGAGACCCCACAGCGCGGCCTCGACCTCGGCCTTCGTCGGGCCCGCCGCGGCCGCCGCGGGTCCACGGCTGAAGGCGGCGCTGAGCGTGAGGCCGGCGCCCCAGCGCGGCGCGGCGCTGGCCCCCACACCCTGGAGGAGCTCGACGAGGAAGCAGGCCCCCCGCTCTTCGAGCACCCGCAGCAGGCGGGCTTCGAGGGTGCCCTCGGCGGGCGCGGGCCCCGGCCGGTGCAGCAAGGGCACCAGCTCGGGGCGCAGCAGCCGGAGCCGGCCGTCCTTGGGCCCGAGCCCCCCGGCGCCGACCCAGACGAGCTCGCCGGAGGCGATGAGCTGGTCCAGCGCGCCATTTTCATCGGTCACGCCCCGGCTGCGGAGGACCCCAGACCCCAGCTCAGAGGCCGTGATCCGGGCGCCTTCGAGGCGGCCGAGCACCGCGTCGAGGGCCCGGCGGACCGGCTTGGACCGCGCGTCGGGGATCCCCTGCCAGCTCGCGACGAAGCGCGCGAAGACCTCGGGGTCGACCGGCTCCACCTCGTCGCGGAGGCGGGCCAGGGTGCGGCGCTTGAGGCGCGCCAGCACGTCACGGTCGCACCAGACCGCCGCCTCGCCGGCCCGGAACCGCCCGCTCGTGAGGCTCCCCTCGCCGGCGAGCAGCTGGAGCAGCGGCTCGACCTGCGCGGGCACGAGGCC
>JBJONS010000432.1:0-5242 GCA_046051725.1 Pseudomonadota bacterium
CGAGGCGCCCCAGATGAGGCCGGCGACGCGGATGGCCTTGCCGGCGCTGGCCGGCGCCGCGGAGGGCGGCGGGCTCATCGGGGGCACCGCCAGGCGCCCAGGGGCACGAGCTTGGGCGCGGCGGCGCTCAGGTCGAGGCGGGCCAGCACCACGGTGTCGTCGGAGAAAAAGGCGGTCTCGAGCGCGCCGTCGCCGTCGAGATCGGCGGGCGGCAGCACCCGGCCCACCGCGCAGGCGCCCGGGATCGGCAGGGCGTCGAGGCGGGTCTTGGCCTGGTCGTCGAGGATCGCGAGCACGCCGGTGCAGTCGCGCACGCCGCTGGCGACGAGCACCGGCGGGGCGCCGTAGCGGCGCACCTTCACCACGCTGCCCAGCTCGACGCCGCGCTGGCGGGCGGGCTGGGACTGCTCGGGGCCCTGGGGGCTGAACCGGTCGGCGGCGGGCAGGGCCTCGTCGACCCGCCAGGCCGCGGCCTCGACCACCGCGGCGGGGTTGGCGAAGGGGCGCTGGGGCTGGCGGGCCGGGTCATCGCTGGCCTGGACCGACGCGGGCAGGGCCAGGACGGCGTGGGCCGGGCCGCCGGTGACCAAAACGCCGCCACAGGGGCCACCCCCACCGGCGGTGCCCGGGGCGACCCCGCGGGGGCCGACCAGCAGCGGACCGCCGCCGAGCTGGACCGCGGCGCCGTCGCGGTGGAAGACGGCGCCCCAGCCCGCGGCCGGCCCGGGGAGGCCTGGCGGCGCGGGGGGCCCGGAGGGAGCGGGCGGCGCGGCGCCGCCGCAGGCGGCGAGCGCAGCGCAGAGGGAGACGGCGGCGAGGAGGGGGCGCATGGTCGGCGTCTAACGAAGCGCGCGGGCGCGCAGCGCGGAGGAGGGCGGGCCCAGGCAGGCGAAGGCCCCGCCGGCAGGACGCCAGGCGGGGCCTCGGAGAGAACGGGCGCGCCGTGTGAAGCGAGGGGGGCGCGGGCCGCCTACTCGCAGAACTTCTCGCCCCAGCCCTCGGTGTTGCGGAGGTCGTCCTCGAGGAAGCTGTAGGCCCACTTGTCTTCGCGGATGCGCTCGACCTTGAAGGTGCCGCGGAAGGCGAACTGGCTGCCGGACTGGCGGCCGGACAGCACCATCTGGAAGTCACCCTCGACGCTGCCGTCGGGCTCGATCTTGGCGCCGTCCTTGATGCGGACCCAGCTGCGGTGGATCTCGGTCCAGCCGTCAAAGCCGGTCAGCACGCCGTCGAGGGGGCGCCACTTGTTGTCCTCGACCTTGACGCCGTAGACCCAGGAGGGGTCGGCGATGTCGCCGCTGTAGGCGCCGGCGATCTCGACCGCCTCGTGCACCTCGGCGCGGGCCAGATCCCAGGTCGCCGCGAGCACCTGGTCGTACTGGTTCTGGATCGTGGCGTCGACGCTGGCGTAGGGCTGGGGATCTTCGGCGACGAGGTCGCGGTCGATGTCTGCGCCGAGGTAGGTCGTGAAGTCGCCGTAGGTCGGGCTGTCGACGATGAACTCTTCACCCTCGAGGTTGGCGTAGCCGAAGCCCGACGACCAGTCGGTGATGTTCGACGGCCCGACGGTCTCGTCCGGGGCGGGGTCGAGGTCCTGGAAGCCGTAGGCGTTCAGGTAGTAAATGGTGTGGCCGTCTTCGTCGGACGACCACTGGTCGAGCCAGCTCGCGCCGTCGACCTGCTCGATGCTCGCGCCGCCGGTCTCGTCGGACACGCAGCGCACCGGCTCGAAGTCCGGCATGATCGTGAAGGAGAAGTGCAGGTCCTTGCCGCCGAGGTCCTGGTGCAGGGTGATCTGGAGGTCACCCTCACCGGTGATGATCGCCTCGGACCGCCACGCGTCGATGTCGCTGCCGAAGCTGTAGTAGCCGTCGGACGCGAGCTTGATCGGCCAGGCCTGGGCCTCGAGGAAGGCCGCGCACTCGTCGACCTCGTGCTGGATCACCGCGTTGAGAGCGGCGTCGTCCTCGCCGTTGTCGGTCGGGGTGCCGCAGTAGGCCGGCATGTAGTACTCTTCGGGCACGGTCGTGTCGCCGCCGGTGCCCTCGACCACGCGGGGGGCCCAGCGGGCGCGCAGCGTGCCGTCGTCCAGCTCTTCGTACTGGATGGCGCCGTCGCGGTCGGTGACGATGTCGACCGCGCCGTAGCAGCCGCCGCCGTAGTACTGCTCGCCCAGCGAGTCTTCCGAGGTCTCGGGGCCGACGTAGTTGTCGTCGAAGCGGAACTTCTTGGGATCGTAGGTGCGGCCGGTGCACTCGTAGACGCGGCTGTACTCTTCGATGCCCTCGAGCTCTTTCGCGAGGATGGTCGAGGACGAACCCGTCGCGAGCCACGAGACCCACGAACCCTCGGTCTCGACGTCTTTGGGGTTGCATCCGAGCAGAGCGAGGGCGAGCACGGCGTAGCGCATGGACGGACTCCGGAGGGGGCGCGCGGGGCAGGTCGGGGCGGCGGAGGCGCCCCGGTCAGGCCGGGGCGCTGGCGGCGCGGGCTGGCACAAGCGGCGCATGGGAGGAGCGTGGGAGCGGATGAGCAGGGGAGCAGAGGACGGAAGATCGGGGAGCGCGGCGGGCTGCGGAGCAGCGGGCGGGGGCAGTGCGTCGACCAAGCGGAGCGCAGCCTGCGGGGCTGGGGTCGGCGCGGGCACCGAGGGGCGGTGGGCTGCGGAGCGGCGCGGGCGAAGGGGAGGCGAGGGTCTGGCGGACGGCCGGTCGGCGGGGATCGGCCCGCGCAGCGCACCCCGGGGAGCTAACGCGCCCGGCGCTGGCGGGCAGCGGCGGCGCGCGCAGAACGACCCTGGCGCGGGGCCACCATACGCGAGGGGGCGGGCCCGGGTCAATCTGCGGGCGCGCGCGCGGCGGTGAGGGGCAACCGGTGCACCGTTCGCATGCGGGCGTAGTCAGAGAGGGCGTGGTGTGCAGCGTTCTCGGCGCTGATGCGCTCGTGATCCACGCGCAGCTCGAGCGCGTCGAGGGGCACCCCGGCGGGCAGCGGGGCCCGCAGCGCGCGGCGCTCGCCCGGCGCGAGGCGGTTGTCGGCCGTGCGCTGGGCCACCGGCCACCAGGTCCAGGTCTGGCCGATCCGCTCCTCCCAGCGCAGCTGATCGCCGGGCTGCTGCACCAGCCGCACATAGAGCTGCCGCTCCGGATCGCCGGTGGGCAGCATGTGGCCGGCGCGTGCGTTGGTCAGCACGATCTCCACCGCGTCGCCGGCGACCGTGGCGTCGAGCGTGGTGCCCGGGGCCCACTCCCCGATGATCGCCAGCTCGTCCGCGGTGTAGGCGGCCTTCTTGGGGATGAGCGATCCGGGGAAGGTGTGGCGCCCGCCGGCCCGGGGCGGCGCGCCGGTCGCGTGGCTGCGGGTCACCTCGGGCATGTGGCACGCCGGGCAGGCGCGGTCTTTTCCCGAAGCGGCCCACTCGGCGCCGGTGTTGAAGGCGCAGACGAGCGTGTCCTCGACCCGGGCCACCGCCTGGTGGCAGCCGGTGCAGGTCTCGGCGCTGCGCAGCTCGGGCGCAAAGACGGTGGGGTGCGGCGCGGCCACGTCTTCGTGCGGCGCTGCGATCCCTCCAGGCCGCCAGTGGCAGCTCATGCAGCTGACCCCCTCGGCCTGAAAAGCAGGGTCAAAGCCAGGGCTCTCGCCCACCACCGGCGAGCGGACCAGGGCGGTCGCCGCGTGCAGGCGCACTTGCTGGTCGGCGGCCGGCGTGTGGCAGTTGATGCACAGCCAGGCCACCCCGGGGTCCTTGGCCAGCTCTTGTTGAAACTGCGGGTCGACCCAGGCCGCTGCGTGGGTGCTGGTCCGCCACTCCGCGACGATCTCGGCGTGGCAGGGGGCGCAGTCCGCCGCACGCAGCCCGCTGAGCCCCGGAAATGAGGCCTGCGGCGGGACCACCGGGGCGGTCCAGGGGCCGTCGGGGGTCGGCGCGGGCGGAGGCGCAGGGGCCTCGGGCGCCGCGCGCTCACCGGCGCAGGCGCCCAGCACCACCGCGAGCAGCCAGCGCCGGGGCGCTGACCCCCGGGCGGTCAGAGCGCGCCGTCGACCGGGCTGATCCACAGGATCCCGCCGGCGTCGCGGAACAGCAGCTCTTTGCGGCCGTCGGCGTTCAGGTCGCCGACCGCGGGGCGGCCGACCAGGCCATAGTCGGCGTGGTAGCCGGCGGCTGGGGCGATGGCCCCGCCGGCCGCGCGGTAGAGGCTCAGCCGGGTGTTGAGCTCGTCCCAGCCGAGGACATCGGGCTGGCCGTCGTTGTCGACGTCGGCAGCCACGAGCCGCCCGCCGCCGAGCTGATCGGCCCGGGCGCCGCCGATGGTCACGCTGACCGTGCCCTCGGACCGCAGGACCGCGTCGCCGCCGTCCATCGGCACCACCGCGACCGAGCAGCCCTCGCCGATGCAGCCGACCACCTCGGTCGCGCCGTCCCCGTCGGTGTCGGCGAGGTCGATGGCGTTGACCGCGTCGACGTTGCCGCTGCTGCGGGCGACCAGGCTGTTGGCGTAGGCGGACCAGAAGCCGCTGGTCTGGGCGACCACCACGCCGCTCTCGCCGTCGGGCAGCGCGCCGCAGGCGAGCAGGGTGCCGTCCACGTCGATGGGGCCCGAGGGCTCGGCCATGGCGCCCAGCACGGTGATCCCCACGCGGTGCAGCACGGGGCCGTCGGCGGTCTCGACCAGGGCGAAGGTGTTCGGCGCGCAGTGCACGAGGCCGAGCGGCACGGCGCCGACGCCCATGCTCACGCTGTCGGCGAAGGTGAAGCTGGGCCGGCCGCCTTCGCCCTCGCTCACCAGCCAGGTGGCGAGCGCGAGCTGGTCGCCGTCGTTGGTGAAGGCCACGAGGTCCGAGACGCCGTCGGCGCTGACGTCGAGCGCGAGCAGATCGCCGACCAGCGCGGTGTTCACCGACTGCCAGCCGCCCCGGCTGCGGGTCCAGCTGCCGCTGTCGGCGTCGAGCACGCCGTCGTGGAAGGCCACCGCCTGGGTGACGACGGCGATGTCGTTGACGCCGTCGCGGTTCCAGTCCTCGGCGGCGATCGGGCCCGGCGCGCCGAAGCCCGCCACGGTCTCGTCGGTGAACTGCTCGTCGAGCCAGCGGACCACGTGCAGCACGCCGTCGTCGAGGCCGACCACGTCGAGCACGCCGTCGGCGTTCATGTCGGCGAGCTCGGCGAAGAAGCGGCCCCAGCTCAGCTCGTAGTTGATCGAGGTCGAGCCCTCGTCGTCGCCGACGACGTAGAACACGAGGT
>JBJONS010000433.1:0-29489 GCA_046051725.1 Pseudomonadota bacterium
CGGTGGTCGAGGCGGTGATGGAGGTGCTGGAGGAGCTGGTCCCCAGCGCGCAAGGCCTGGGCGGAGGTGCACGATGAGCGGCGGTCGGCGACAGCCCTGGTGGGCAGACGAAGGCGGGGCCAGCGGGCTGCTCGGCGCCCTGGCCGCTGAGGGGCGGCTGCGCGCGGCCGCCCGCGCCCTGGCCGAGGATGAGCTGCACGACGCCGTCTACGTCGACGAGGCCGCGGACGGCGCCGAGGACGAGGCGCCCCTGCGCCTCGCCGCCCAAGACCTCGACGATGACCTGCAGGTCATCATCTACGCCGATGGGCCCTGGTCCGTCCGCCTGAGTCTGTGCCCGGCCGGCGCGCGCCTGACCCAGGTGGCCGGCCCGCCGGGCGCGAGCCTGCGGCTGCCGCGCGCGGACGGGGAGGCCTGGCTGCCGTTGGAGCCTGGCGAGGTGGTCGAGGCGCCGGCGGACCTGGGCGTGCCCGCGGGCCTGGAGCTGTGGGACGCCGAGGGTGGGCGGTGGTGGCTGGTGCGCGGGCCTGGGGTCTGAGGGGGAGTGGGGTCGGCGGGCGTGGCGCGGTCAGGGGGCCGTGGGGTGCACGAGGTGGGGCGCGAGCACCGCGAGCAGCTCGGTCGCCGGCACCCGCACCTCGGGGGCAAAACGCTTGAGGCGCGCCGCGTCGCCCGCCTCGACCGCCCGCAAAGCGGCGTAGAGCGGCCGCCAGCGCTGGTCGTAGCCCTCGGCGGCCAGCAGCGCGGCGGCGGCCCCGGCTTGGCCGGTGGCGCAGGCGTCGATGAAGAGGGCGCGCACCGAGGGCCAATTTCGGTCGTGGTGTGCGTCGTCGGCCACCTGCAGCCACTGGCGGAGGGGGGCCTCGGCCTCGACGCGCAGCTCAGGCTCCGCCACCACGCGGGCATAGGCCATCGCCAGCTCGCCGCGGCGCGGCACCGCCCCCTCTTGATCGTCGAGCAGGGTCTGGGCCCGCCCCCGCACGCCCTCGGCGCCGTAGAGCACGTCGAGGAAGCGCACCAGCCACGACAGGCGGCGGCGCACCCGGCGGCTGGCCCGCATGAGGTACCAGATGTTGAAGAAGCGCTCGGCCACTTGAAAGCCGACCCGCCGCGTGTCGGGCAGCTCGACCCGCTCGACCATGCCCTCTTGAACCAGCCGGTGCAGCTGGGCCGAGCTGAGGTTGAGCTCGAGGCGGGCCGCGGCGGCGAGCTCGGCGGCGGTCATCGGGTCCCAGCCCAGCGCCAGGGCGTCGACCACCTGCTGGGCTTGGGGGGCCAGGGCCTCAAAACGGGCCTTGTAGAGCGGCGTGCACACATCGAGCAGGGCCTCAAGGTCGAGGTGCACGCTGCGGGGGGGCGCGCTGGGATCACTCTCCTGCGCGATGATCTGAAAGAGCAGCACCAAGGTGCGCGGGTTGCCCCCGGTCAGCAGATGCAGGGCCTTGAAGCGGCCCGGCTGGTCGCGCAGCAGGGGCGGGACGTGGTGCGCGCCGCGCAGCGCGGCGAGGCGCAAGAAGACCTGCTCGGCCTCGGCCAGGGGCATGCCCTCGAGCAGGTGGGGGGCGAAGAAGTCGTAGAAGGCCGCGCCGTAGTCGGCCATACCGTCGATGAGCTGGGCAGAGGCGCCGATGAACACGAGGTGCTCGGCCTCGCTCAGCACCTCGCGCAGCGGCCACTGGTGGGCCTTGAGGCGCCCGAGCACCAGATCGAGGTTGTCGATGAGCAGCACGAGGCCGCCGCGGGCCGCCGCTTGGGCCCGCAGGATCGAGAGGGCCGCCTCGGCGCGCGGCCCCTCGGCCTCGGGCAGAGCGTCGATCAGGGCGTCAATCTGCGCGGCGGCGGACGCCTCGCCGCGGCGGTCGAGGGCGTCGCCCAGCGCGTCGATGCAGTTGACCCACAGGTCGCTGAGCCGCGCGACGTTGTACTGCTCTTCGGGGAAGCTCAGCGGCGTCCAGCGCGCCGAGAGCGCAGGGTCATCCTCGATGGCCACCCGCAAGCGGCGCAGCAGGGTGGTCTTGCCCATGCCCCGCTGGCCGAGCAGCAAGTGGTGCTGGGGGCGACCCGGCCCCCGCAGCTCGGCGAGCAGCCGCTCGAGCAGGTCGACCCGCGCCACGAACTGGGCCCGCAGATCGGCGTCGGTCAGCAGATCGGGGTTGTAGACCGCCAGCGTGGGGCCGGCGGCGGGCGCAGCGGGGGGCGGGCTCACGCGAACCTCCGCAGCCACCAGGCGCGCAGCAGCGGCGAGCGAAAGCGCCACCGCTGGTTCTCTTCAACGATGTAGCCGTCATTCTCAAGCACGCGCAGCAGATAGGCCCGCTGCTCGTGGCGGTCTTCGGCGGGCACGGCCGCGTAGAGCACCGCGTCGAGCACCCCGAGGGTGGCGCCCTCTGGGTCGCGCGCGCAGGCCCCGAGCAGCGCGCGGGCCAGCGTGTCTTGGGGGCGCCCGAGCTCTTCGGTCAGGCGCTGCGTCCACGTGTCGAAGTAGGCGTTGGCGCTCGGTCGTTCGAGGTTGTCGATCGCGAGGTCGACCTTGGCGGCGTCGATCGGGCCATCGCCCGCCCGGCGCTGCTCGAGCAGCTGGTGCACGGCGAGCTGGATGTGGTGCGGGATGAGCCAGCCCACCCGCGCCAGCAGGCGGTCGACCGCGGCGGCGGTGAGCGGCAGCGCGTGACCCTGCGAGAGGCCGTCGAGCAGGGCCCGCGCGTCAGCCTCGGGGAAGGCGCCGAGGCGGGCGATGAGCAGGTCGTTGATCGTGGCGCCGAGCTGCAGGCGCTGGGCCACCGCGTCGAGGCCGATCGAGCCGGCCATCAGCCAGCGCAGGCGGTCGGACCCCACCGCCGGCCCCTGCCGGGCGTCGCGCAGCCACTCGAGCAGGCGCTGGGCGCGGCGGAGGCCCTCGGGCGCCGCCACCAGCTTCACCACAAACACCGGCAGCTCGTCGAGCAGCAGCAGCCAGTCTTGGTCGGTGGCGCGCAGGGCGTCGATCAG
Source organism: Pseudomonadota bacterium (assembly GCA_046051725.1). Taxonomy (GTDB): domain Bacteria; phylum Myxococcota_A; class UBA796; order UBA796; family UBA2385; genus JAEUKK01. The sequence goes on from JBJONS010000433.1 coordinate 2,989, forward strand.
CTCGTCGCCCACATCGGGCCAGCTGCTGGGCGAGAGACCCGCCAGCGCGAGCTGCAAGCCGAAGGCCTCAAAGCTGGCGCCCGCCCCGAGCGCGCGCTTCACTTGGCCGGCGAGGAGCCGCTCGCGCACCGGTGCGCTGACCTTGGCCGCCTCGTGGTAGAGGCTGAGGATCAGCGCCAGTTCGCTGTCTTGGCCCCCGGCCGCGCTGGTGTAGACCACCGGCTTGCCCGCCGCCGCGCGGTCGGCGGCGAGCTTGTACATCAGCGAGGTCTTGCCGACCCGGCGGGGGGCCAGCAGCAGCACGTGGTTCTGCTGCAGCCACCCCGTGATCCGCGCCAGCTCTTCGCGCCGGCCGCAGAAGTTCTCGCCCCGAACGGGCCGCCCGACGTGGTTCTGCACGCGCCCCCCTGTGCGTGGGGCGCAGCGGCCCAGCGCCAGCCCCATAACAAGATTGCTGTACAACGCCCCCGTTGTACAGCAGTTTTGTTGTGCGCCCCTCGTCCTCCGGGCGCCCCGCCCGCCTGCGGCGGTCGGCGGCCCCCCTCCGCGCTCGGCCTGGGGGCCTCGGTCGGCCGCTGCGCGCCCGACGCCGGCTGCGCCGGCCGCTCCAGTCGGCCTGGCGCGCGCGAAGCGGCGGGTCTCACGCGGTGATCGGGGCCCCGCCCCGCGCCCGGCCGACCGGAAGGGGCGCGCAGCGCCGTCGGCGCAGCCGACCGAGCCGGGCGGGCGGCGATCCCGCCGCAGGCGGAGCGCCGACCGGGGCCCCGGCGACGCCTGGAGGGGGGCCGCGGGCGCCCGCTCCGGGCCCGGCCCACCTCAGGCTGGCTTGGCGGCCGGCGCGAGCTGGTACTGCTCCATCCGCGCGTCGGAGTAGACCGGGCCGCCGGCCCGCGGCGCCGGCGTCACGCCGAGCGGCGCGACCACGCCGTCGGGCACCTCGACGTCGAGGCCGTTGAAGCTGACCGCCCAGGCGCCGCTCTTCTTTTTGAGCGCGACGAGCCGGGCCCCGGGCGGGACGATTGCGCCGTCGGCGACGAAGGCCTCATGGACTTGGACGATCTGGTGTTCCACGTGGAGCCTCGGGAGGGTGTGGGGTTCGTGGCCGGGCGCGGAGCCTGCCCTGCGCGCTCAGTCGATCGGCGCGCTCGCGGTGAAGATGCCCCGCAGCACGCCGCGCTGGTCGATGTCGACCACATAGGGGCCCGGCGCGAGGCGGCCCGGCCGGGTGGGCGCCGCCGGCCGCGGCCCCGCGGGGAGCCCGAGCAGGGGCAGCAGCAGGGCCCAGACCTGCTCGGGGGTCCAGCCCAGGGCGCGGAGCGCGCGCAGCTCCATGCTCCCGTGCGACTTGCTGAGCTTGCGGCCGTCGGGCCCGAGCAGCAGGGGCACGTGGCCGGTGCGCGGCCGGGGCAGGCCGAGCGCCGCGCTGAGGTGGGCCTGGGTGGCCGTCGCCGCGAGCAGGTCGGCCCCGCGAATGACCTCGGTGACGCCGTCGCGGTGGTCGTCGACCACCACCGCCAGCGGGTAGGCCGCCTCGCCGTCGGCGCGCACCAGGATCGGGTCGGCCTCGGGCGCCCAGGCCTGCGGACCCATGAAGTCATCGTCGTAGTGCACCACCTCGGCGGGGCAGGCGAAGCGCACGGCGCCGGTCGGGTGCCCCGCCCCGCGGCAGGCGCAGGCGCCGCCCCGCCGCGCGGCCCGGCTGCAGGCGCAGCGGAAGCAGGGCAGCCCCTCGGTCGTGTAGCGGCGGGCGCTCTGGGGCGGCACCTCTTCATCCCAGTCGACGCCGAGCCAGCGCAGGTCCTCGCGCTGGCGCGCGGCCACCTCGGGGCGGGCCCGGCCGCGGTCGAGGTCCTCGACGCGCAGCAGCAGCCGGCCCCCCTGGGCCCGCGCGCTCAGCCAGGCCGCGCCAAAAGCGAGGGCGTTGCCGAGGTGCAGGTCACCGGAGGGTGTCGGGGCGAGGCGGCCGGTGACCGGCGGGGGCGTCGGGCAGGGCATGGGGCGCTCGGGCGGGCGGCCCTGGGCGGGGCCGGCGGCGGGGATAGCGGCGGGCGCGCGGGGCGTCGGGCCCGGCCAGGGGAGGGCGCGTGGGCGGTGCGGGAGAGGGTCGCGGTGTCGGGGCCCAAGAGGTCGACCTGGACGCTGTTTCGGCAGAGGTGGCCGCGGGCCGGCGCTGCTGGCTGATGAAGAGCGAGCCCGAGGTCTACAGCCTCGACGACCTCGCCCGCGACGGCCAGACCGGCTGGGAGGGCGTCCGCAACTACCAAGCCCGCAACTTCATGCGCGACGACATGGCCGTGGGCGATCTGGTGCTGTTCTACCACAGCAACGCCCAGCCCCCGGGGGTCGCCGGCCTCGCCCGGGTCTGCCGCGCCGCCTACCCCGACCCCGCCGCATTTGACCCCGCCAGCCCCTACTTCGACCCGAAGTCCAAGCCCGAGGCCCCGGCCTGGCTGCGGGTCGACGTCGCCTACGTCGGCCACCTCGCGCGTTTTGTGCCGCTCGAGCGCCTCAAGGCCGACCCCGCGCTGGTGGGCATGCTGGTGATCCAGCGCGGGCAGCGCCTCTCGGTGCAGCCGGTCAGCGGCCCCCACCTGCTGCGGGTGCTCGCCCTCAGCGCGGGCTGAGCGGCGGCCCCGGCGGCGGCCCCGGCGGCCGCTGCGCGGGCAGCCCGGCGGGGACCTGCTCTGGCCCGCCCTTGTGGTGCATCTCGGTGAGGATGAGCCGCAGCTCAGCGTCTTCGAGCAGGCCCACCCCAGCGACCAGCCGACGCGGCAGCTCGTGGAGCTGGACCGGCAGCAGCCAGACCCGCGCGCTCTGCCGCAGCCGCTCGTCGCCCCGGGCGGCGGCGAGGCGGGCCAGCGGGTCGGGGTCGGCGCCGTAGGTCGCGGCCCGCGCGTCTTCGAGCGGGTTCTGGACCGGGGCGGGGCCCGGCCCGCCCTCGACCTCGAGCGGCTGAAAGACGCCGAAGGGGTGCCGCAGGCCGCTGAGATCGCCGTGCAGGGCCGCGCGCCCGGCTTCGCCCTCGAGGCTGCGCAGCCCGAGGCTGTAGAGGAAGATCGTGCGCCCCCGCCGCCACTCGTGCTCGGCGTCGGTGCGCTGGTTGTGCGAGAGCATCGGCAGCGCCGCCCACCGCAGCTGGGTCGGGCAGAACATGTGCTGCAGGCCGTCGGGGAGGGCGCCCCCGGGCAGGTGGGGCTGCAGCTCGTGCCCGGTGCGGAAGAGGCCGAACTGGTCGAACATCACCAGGGCGCCGCGCAGGGGCTGCTGGGCCAACACAACGGTGCCGGCGCTGTCGACGGCGTTGCGCGCCCGGTGCAGCGCCGTCGCGTTGAGGCCGCCGGCCAGCGCCGCCCAGGCCGCCGCGCCGATCAGCGCCCCGCGGGCCACCTCGCCGAGCCGACCGGGCCCGTCGGCCGGCAGCTGCGCGGCCACCGCCGCCGCGGCCGCGCGCAGCAGCAGCCAGAGCGGGGGCACCACGACCAAAAAGAGCCGCGAGGCTAAGTCTTCGCGGGGGTTGCTCGCCAGAAGCACCGCCGGGGCGAGCGCCGCCATCGGTCCGAGCACGAGCAGCAGGGGCAGGCGCAGGCGGGCGCGGGCCCGGGCGCGCAGGGCCAGCGCGGCCAGCGGGGCGAGCACCAGCGGGCCGCCCAGCACCATCAGCGCGTCCTGGTCGCTGTAGTAGGCCTCGTAGTGGTTGGCGACCGCGGCGAGGGGCAGGGCGCAGAGCCCGAGCGCGGCCAGGGCGAGCGCGGGCCCGCGGGCCGGCGCGGGCAGGCGGGGCAGCAGCGCCGCGGCCCAGGCGAGCACCACGGCGGGCAGCGGGGCGAAGACGAGCAGCTGGGCGCCGGCGTAGGCCCAGATCTGCAGCCGCAGCCGCGGGTCGAGGCCCTCGAAGTGCAGCGGGTTGTGCGGCACCTCGATGACCTGCCAGGCGCCGGCCAGCCAGAGCAGGCCCGCGGCCGTCGACAGCGCCACCAGCCCCGCCGCCCACCGCCGGGCCCCGCTGAGCGCGTGCTCGACGATGTGGGCGGCCAGCACGCCAAAGGCGATGAGCGCCGCCGACTCTTTGAGGGTGAGGATGAGCAGCAACAGCAGAGGGAGGAGGCCGAGCAGGGCCGGGCGCGCGGGCAAGCGCCGCAGGCACAGCGACAAAAGGAGGGTCATCGCCGCCCCGAGCCCGTCGAACTCGGTCAGGCCCGCGGCCGAGAAGAGCTGCGGCGCGAGGCCGAGGCTGAGGGCGGCGAGCGGCAAGGCGGCGCGGCCGGCGCCAAAGGCCCGCAGCCAAGCCCAGGCCGCCGCCCCGAAGAGCCAGAGCCCGCCGGCGACCTTCACGAAGAGCAGCGCGGGCGGCGGCGCGGCCTGCGGCCCGAGCGCGGCGATGTAGGCCTGCATCAGCAGGACCGACAGCGGCCGGAAGCCGAAGCCATAGGCCGGCGGCGGGGGCGAGAAGGGGCGCCACCAGCCCCCCTCGGGGATCTGCGCGATGAGCTCGAGCACCCAGTGAGACACCGGATCGACGGTGGGCACGGCGTAGGCGAGCCCGAGCCCCACGCTGATGAGCCCGAGCAGGCCCAGCGCCGCGGCCGGGCGCGGGCCCGCTGCCCCGCCCTCAGCGGTTGGCGAAGACATTGACCTCGACGCTGTCTTCGAGCTGGTAGCCGTCGACGCCGGCCGCGCAGCGCAGGGTCCAGGTGCCCGCCGGCAGGTCGGTGACGGTGAGCGGGTTGCCCGGCGCCTGCCAGATCGTCGCGCCGTCCTCGTCTTCGATGCGCCAGAGCGGATCGTCGAGCGCGACGACCGCCGCGTCTGCGTCGCGGCCCTCGGCGACCAGCGGGGTGGGCGCGCCGGCGTCGAGCAGCGCGCCGTCGAGCGGCGCCTCGATCTCGAGGCGGCGGTCCCAGGTGGCCTTGGCCCCGCCGCTGTCGCTCTCGGGCGCGCCGCACGCCCAGAGCGACGTGATGCAGAGCACCCTGGGCCAGGTTCGGCGCTGGTCGCTGCCCATGCTGCCCCTCCGCGCCGGCAGGTGCCCGCGCCCGGTGGCGATGCTACCCCACCGGCCTCCCCCCGCCGCCCGGAGCTCCTCATGTCGCGCGCCCCTGACGGCGTCCTCTTCTTGTGCGCCGATGGCGCCTGCCTGGGGCCGATGGCCGAGGCCCTGATGCGGCGCGGCTGGCCGGGGCGGGCGGCCCTGTCGGCGGCGGTCGAGCCCGGCCACCTGCGGCGGGTGGCCCGCGCCCTGCTTGCGGATCGGGGAATGCCCACAGCCGGCCTACGGGCCCGTGGCCTGCGCGAGGTCGACTGGGAGGAGATCGCCGAGGTCATCGTGCTCAACGAGCGGATCAGCCTGCCTCCCCTGCCTGCGCGGGTGGCGGTGCAGGTCTGGGCCACGCCCGACCCGCTGAGCGGTCCGCCCGGAGAGCACCGGGAGTCTTGCGAGGCGGCCCTCGAGCGCATCGAGGCGCGCCTGCGCCGGATGCTCGGCCCGCCCGACGCGCGGCGCTGACATCCCGGTGACAGGTGTCATTGGTGGTCAAGACAATTGAAGACGTGGGCTCCTGACCGCTGATCGCGCCTACTTTGCAGACAGCTGGTGGCCGTCCCCCCCGATGGTGTCGCGCAGGTGCGCGCCCGTGGCCGCCCCCCTCTGCAGGAGCCCCGATGCAACCGGCCGCGCCCCCTCCCCGACGACCACTGCCCCTCGCCGCTGTCGCGCTCGGCCTGCTCGGGATCGGCGCGATCGGCGCCGCAGGGGTGCTGTTCCCGCCCTCGGTCGGCGAGCTGCTCTCGGCCGCCCACGCCGCCACCCCGTCCGCGCCCGCCGGCCCCGCGGCCTGCGCGGCCTACGCCGGCAGCACCACCTGGGGCCTCTGCGTGCGCAAAGAGGCCCTCGAGGCGCCCACCCTCGAGGCGATGGTCGCCCTGTGCGCCGGCGCCGGTCCGTGGGAGGGCGCTTGTCGCGACAGCTGGGTTGAGGCGCAGTTTCATGTGCCCAGCGTCGACCGGGGCATGCTGCTGCGGGCCTGCGGCGGCGAGCCGGACTGCGCGTTCAAGGTGCTCGACCACCGGCCCATCCGCGAGCTCGACCTCGCGCTGGCCGAGTGCGCGCAGTGGGCGCGGCCCTACGCCAACGACTGCGCCGGGCACGTGCTGCGCCGGGCCTACCCGCTCGGCCCCGAAGAGGTGACCCTGCTGCGGCGCACCGGCGACGACTGGACCCAGCCTCACCTCGCCGCGTGGGTCGGCGCGACCGCGGCCTGCGTCGCCGACGCCCAGAGCTCGTGCGAAGACATCCCGTCGGCCGAGAAGGCCCGCTGCGAGGCGTTCGCGGCCCACTTGCGCCGCCACCCCGAGGCCTGCCCGGTGCGGGGCGGCGCCGACGGCACCGCGACGGGCCTGCACGGGAAGCTGTGATGCGGCGCCTGCTGTGGGCCGCTGTGCTCGTCGCGGGCTGCGGCGGCGGCGCGCCGCCGGCCTGTGAGGCCCTGGCGCCGGGCTTAGAGCGGGATCGCTGCTTCGCCGCGCGCCTGCTCACCTTGCCGGCGACCGATCTGCCGCTGTGCGTGCAGACCGCCGAGCAGATCGCCGATCCGCTCGTGCGCGGCGAGGCGGTGATCACCTGGGCGAACACCCACAACCGCGAGCTGCAGCCGCCCGCCGGCCAAGAGCTCTGCGCCCTGCTCAGCCGGCTCGACCAGGGCACCTGCCAGCGCCGGCTGATGACCCCGCACCTGCAGCGCTGATCTGGGGTGGGCGCGCGATAGGCCAAGCGGGGAGGGGCGCGTGCACCTGCTCGGTTGGTCTGCCGCTCTGCTGCCCGCGCGCCGCGCGGCTCGCGGGGCTGGGGTGCTGCTGCTCGTCGGGTGTGGCGCGCCAGACGTCGATCCGCGCTGCGCCGCCTACGCGGGCACCACCACCTACGGCTGGTGCCTGACCGCCGCCGCGGCCGGCCTGCGCGACCCGGCGGCGCTCGACGCCCACTGCGGCGCCGCCGCGCCCCACGAGCAAGAGTGCCGCCAGCGCTTCGTCGGCGCGGCCCTGCAAGACCCGCGGTGGGATCGGGCGCAGCTGCTCGGCTGGTGTGGGGACGGGCCCGACTGCCGCCTCGAGGTGCTCGAGGCCCTGCCCGATCCGGCGGTCGACCGCCAGCTCGCCCTGTGCGCGGCCCACGCCGGCCCGCTGGCCCGGGACTGCGCCACCCACGCCCTGCAGCGCTGGGCCACCGGCGCGCCGACCGCCGCCGAGCGCGACGCGCTGGCAGCGGCCCCGGGCGCCGACCCGGCCTTGGTGGGCAGCTGGATCGCCGCGGTCGTGGCCTGCCGCGGGCGCGGCGCCTGTCCGACCGCCGGCCCGACCGCCGCCGCCTGCGCCGAGGGCGAGGCGCTGCTGCGGGCCGAGCCTGCGCGCTGCCCCGCGCCCGCCGCGGCCCAGCCCGCCCGGGGCCTCGCCGCGCCCCCGCCGGGCCGACCGGCGCCACCGGGCCCCTGAGGCACGGTCCACCAAAGCACGCCGCTGCGCGTCAATAGGAGCGGAGGAGGCCGCGCGCAGGCGGGGAGGGGGCTACGCTTTGGCACGAGGAGCGTGGCCCACCCCCGCTGCGGCGCCGTGCGGCGGCTGTGGCCCCGCTCCTGCCTGGATGACCATGGACCTGCTGCTGGACACCAACACCCTCACCCTCATCCTCTTCTTCGTGGTGATCCCCTTCTTGGGGGGCCTGTGGGTGGTGCTGCGCTTCTTGTCCCCCGGCGGGCCGCCGGCTCCGCAGGTCGCCCGGCCCGTGGCGCCGGCGCCGGCGCACGCCCCCGCGCTGTCCCCGTCGACCTCGACGATGGTCGCGCTCGGGCTCCCCGGCTCCGGTCGGGCCGCGCCGACCGCGCCCGGCGAGGTCGAGCCTCCGCTCCGCTTGCTCGGCCCCGCGCCCGCCGGCCGCCGCCTCGAGGGCAGCACCGGCCCGGTCGGCCTGCGCGAGCCGCTGCTCGCCGGCCCGGTCGACGAAGAGCTGCGCCGGCTGCGCCGCGCCCTCAACGACGCCCGCGCCGAGCTGGCCGACCGCGAGGAAGAGGTCGAGCGCCTGCGCCTGCACGAGCGCGCGCTCGAGACCGTGCGCGCCGAGGGCCGCCGCCTCGAGGCCGAGCTCGCGCGGGCCCGCGCCGATGCCGCCGCCGCGGTCGCTGGGGCGGACGGCGCCCAAGAGCTGCTCCGCCAGCTGCAGGCCCGCGACAACGACCTGCGGCTGGTCCGCGAGGGCCTCGAGCAAGAGCGGGCCCAGGCGCGCGCGCTCGAGGCCCGCCTCGCCCGCGCGCTCAACGCCGAGGACGGCGGCGACAGCCAGCTCGCCGCCGAGCACGAGAGCCTCAGCGCCGAGTACATGGAGCTCAGCGACCGGTGGCTCGAGGTCAGCGACGAGAACACCCGCCTGCGCGCTGCCCTCGACACGGCCGATGGCCGCGCGGTCCAGGCCGAGCGCAGCGCGCGCCAGGCCAACGAGGCCCTGGCCAGCCTGCAGCGCCAGCAGCAGCACACGCTTGAGCAGCTCACCGAGCGGCACCGCGGCGAGCAGCGCCTGCTGCGGGTCGAGCTCGACCGCCTGCGCGCCGCCGCGGGCGGGGCCGCCGCCGAGGACCGCGAGCAGCTGCTGCGCGACAAGGCCGCGCTGGACGCCGCCCGTGAGCGGGCCGAGGCCGAGCTCAGCCGCCTGCGGGCCCGCGAGGGGGCGCTGGCCGCCGAGCTCGACGGGGCCCAGGCCGCCGCCGCTGCCTCGCGCCGCATCGCCGAAGACGCTGTGCTGGCGCTCAAAGAGACGCGGACGCAGCTCGAGGCGGCCCGCCAGTCCGAGGCGATCCTGCGCACCGAGCTCGACGCCAGCCGCGGCGGCGCCCGGGTGACCGAGCGCCCGACCGCGCCGGTCAGCGCGCCGGCCCGCCCCGGCCGGTCCGCCGAGGCGAGCTCGGGCCCGACCACCCGCGCGCCGCTGGACCCGGCCAAGACCGGCCCCGCCCCGCGCTGGACCCCCGCCGAGGACCTGGACGACGACTCCGACCGTGAGCTCGTGACCCGGCAGGTCGACGACCTGCGGGGCCTCCTCGGCGACGGCGGGCCGACCTCGCCCCGCCCGCGGATCGCCCCGCCGCCCCGCCTGCAGCCGGTGGCCACGGTGGACGAGGACGACGCGCCTCAGGTCCTCCCCGCCGGGCTGGCCCCGGGCCCGGGCCGCGGCCCGACCGCGGTGCCTCCCCTCGCCTTGCCCGAGGGGCCCGTCTCCCTCCGCCGCCCCGAGGAGCTGCCGGTCCGGCCCGCGGCCGCCGCGCCGCGTGCTCCGGCCAGCGCGCCCCGGATCGCCCCGCCGCCCCGGGTGGCGCCGACCCCGCTGGACGAGGACTCCGATCACGCGCTGGGCGACGGCCGTGTGGACGACCTGCGCGGCATCTTTGGCGGGCCGCAGGCGGTGCGCCCCCGCCTCGGTGGCCCGGCCGCGCTCGAGCCGGCCGACACCGGCGATCTGCTCGAGCTCGACGAAGAGGAGGCCCCCCAGCCCGCCTGGCTGCGCACCGCGGCGGCCCCCTTGCCCGGCCCGGCCTTGCGCGCCCCGGTGGGCGAGCGCATGCGGGCCCAGGCCTTTGACGCCCAGTCCTTTGATCCCGACGAGCTCGACAGCGCCGATCTGCCCGACGATGGCCGGCTGCCGGCCACCGTCTTCGCGGGCGGCGCGCTCGAGGCGCCCTCGGGCGAAGAAGAGGGCCCCCTGGCCACCCTCGGCTTGGCCGACCCGATGGAGTGGGGCGCAGACGAGCTGCCCCGGCCGGTCACCGAGCCCGGCGGACAGCTCGAGCGCGCGCGCGGCGCGGCGGCCCCGCTCGACCCCGGGGCGCTCGACGCGGCGGCGATGCACTTCGACGGCAGCGTGCAGCGCGTCGTGCAAGAGGACGCCTTTGAGGGCCTCAGCGGCCCGGGCTTCACCTTTGAGGGCTGGCTGCGGCCGGGCCGCAGCGACCGCAAGGGCACGCTGATGTCCTACGTCGCCCGCCGCCGCACCTGCGTGGCGATCTACCTCGAGTCCCGCGGCGGCCCTCCGGCGCTGTCGGTCGTGATCGACGGCGAGCACACGCCGCTGCGCGCGGCGGTGCCCCTGCGCCCGGGCCAATGGCAGCATGTGGCGTTCACTTGGAACGCGGCGACCGGCAACCTCAGCGTGCTGATCGACGGGCAAGAGCGCTACGTCGGCGCGCTGGCCGGCGGGGCGCGCATCCCCGGTGCGGGCCGGGTCGTGATCGGCCAGGACTGCCACGCCCTGTGGGACGACCTCAACCCGGGCCTGTCGCTGGTCGGAGATCTCGCAGAGCTGCGTGTCTGGCGCTATTCCCGCTCGGTCGAAGAGGTCGCCGCGGCCCGCGCCGAGCGCCCGGCGCCGAGCCCCCACGTGGTGATCTGGCGCCGTCCCTGAGCGCAGCCCACCGCTGGGGCCCCGGCCGCTAGGGCGCCGCGGCCGGCGACGGCGCCTCGGCCTCGTCGACGACGGTCTCGACGAACATCGACCACTCGGTGGTGGTCGTCAGCGGCTGACCGGCGGTGGTGCTGGTGCGGGTGGCCCGCCCGCGGGCGTCGGCCCGGAACGGCAGGGGCAGGCCCTCGCGCAGCTCGAGGCGCCCCTCGCCGAGGTTGACGCGCTGCAGACCATCGGCAGCGGTGCGGGTCGAGCGCAGCTCGAAGGTGAGCACCACCCGCCCCGGCCCGCGCTCGAGCAGGGTCCAGGTGGTCACCTCGTGCTCGGCGGCGGGGTCGGCCCCGCCCACCGTCGTCGTCCAGGTCGCGCCCACGCCGAGGTCTTCGGCCGGCAGGCCCGGGCAGAGGTCGACGACCCCGCTCAAAATGGCCTGTTGCAGACGATCCCCGGGCGGCTCGGCCGGCTGGGCCCCCGCCTGCAGCACCCCGCAGCGGGCGTCGTCGATCCACCGCCCGGTGAGCCCGGTGAGCGCGGCGTCGATGGCCCCCTGCTCGGGCGCCGGCAGTCCGGCCTCGTCGTGGTAGCGCTCGACCACGAACTGCAGCGCGCGCTGGTCGGCGGCCGGGCCGGGGCCGACCTCGACCCGCAGGGTGCGCTCGCTCTGCAGGCGCACCGCGTCGACGGGCGCCCCGCCGAGCTCGCCGTTGACCGCCGCCGAGCTGCCGAACCGCAGGCGCTGGGTCGCGGCCGCCGTCGGCATCCGCAGGGGGGCCAAGGGCGGCCGCCCGGCAGAGCCCAGCGTGAGGCTGCGGGCGGGCCAGGCCCCCATCGGGATCGGCGCGGCGGCGGCCGCGGGCGCGGGCGCGGTCGGGGGCGGCGGCGCTCCGCAGGCGGCGAGCAGGGCGAGCAGGGCGATGAGCGGTGCGGTGCGGGGCACGGGGGTCCTCGGTGCGGGCGGAGGGGGCCTCTAGCACAGGGCCACGCGGCCCCGAAGGGCGGAGCGGAGGCCCTGCCCCCGCGCTAAGCGCGCGCCGGCGCGCCGCGGAGGGGACCCCGCGGCCTTGGAGGCCGCATGATCGTGATCCACAACAAGCGCTGGTTCGGCTCGCTGTTCGCGGTGCGGGGCACCGGCATCGAGCGCATCTGGCTGCGGCTGCTGGTCACCCTGCTGGTCACCGTCGCGGTCACCCTGGCCTGGTACAAGGGCTACTTCCGCGACTTTACGCTGTCCATCGCGCCGTTCTCGCTGGTCGGCCTCGCCCTGTCGATCTTCCTCGGCTTCCGCAACGGCGCGTCCTACGAGCGCTACTGGGAGGGCCGGAAGCTCTGGGGCGCCCTGGTCAACAACTCGCGGACCTTCGCGCGCGGCGCGCTCACGCTGAGCCACCCCGCCGCGCCCGAGGACGCCCCGGTGGTCGCCGCCGCCCAACGTGCCCTGGTGCTGCGCCAGATCGCCTTTGTGCACGCGCTCCGCATGCACCTGCGCCGCGAGGTCGACCTCGACGAGCTGCGCGACTGGCTGCCCGCCGCCGAGCGGGCGGCCCTGGCCCGCGAGATCAACGTGCCCGCCGCCATCAACCACGAGACCGGCGCCCAGGTCTCTGGCCTGTTCCGCGCCGGCCACCTGCACCCCCAGCACCTGCTGCCGCTCGACGCGGCGCTGACCGTGAACACCGACGTGCAGGGCGCTTGTGAGCGCATCCTGTCGACCCCGGTGCCGTGGATCTACACCGTGCTGATGCACCGCCTCGTCGGGATCTACTGCCTGTTCTTGCCGCTGGGCCTGGTCAAAGACATCGGCTGGGCCACGCCGATCGTCGTGCTCATCGTCGCCTACGCCTTTTACGGTCTCGACGGCATCGGCGAAGAGGTCGAGGAGCCCTTCGGCACCGACCCCAACGACCTGCCGCTCAGCGCGCTCAGCCGCATGATCGAGGTCAACTTGCTGCAGCGCCTCGGCGAGACCGACCTGCCGCCGCTGCACAAGCCGGTGGCCGAGGTGCTCAAGTAGGGCAGGCGCCCGGGCCGCGGCGGGTCAGGGCGGGGCTACACTGCGCCAAAGAGGTGCCCCATGCGCTGCGCTCCCCGCCTCCCGATGCTGCTCGTCGCCCTCCTCTTGGCCGCGCCGGGCCTGCTGCCCGTCGACGGCGGGCTGGGCGAGGCCGCGGCGGCGAACAAAGGCGGCGGCGGCGGGAAGTCGGGCGGCGGCGGCGGCGGCGCGAAGTCGGGCGGCGGCGGCAAGTCCGGCGGAGACGGGGCCAAGTCCGGCGGCGGAGGGGGCTCGAAGTCCGGCGGAGACGGCGCGAAGTCCGGCGGCGGAGGGGGCTCGAAGTCGGGCGGAGACGGCTCGAAGTCCGGCGGCGGAGGGGGCTCGAAGTCGGGCGGGGACGGCTCGAAGTCGGGCGGCGGAGGTGGATCCAAGGCCGGCGGCGACGGTCCCAAGCCCAGCGCCGATGGCGCCAAGTCCGGCGGGGGCGGCCCCAAGCCCGCGGTGGGCGCCGCCGCGGGCGCGGGTGGCCCGGCCCGCGCGGCCCCGGTCCCGGTGGCCACCCCCGCGCTGCGGCCCACGCCCGGCGCCCGTCCCGCCGGGGCCCGGCCGGTCGGCCCGGCGCCCGCGGCCAGCGTCGCTGCGCCGCGCCCCAGCGCGCCCGTGCGCGCGACCAGCGTGGTCCCCGCGGCGGGCCGCCCCCGTCCGACCGGGGTGCGCGCCGGCGCCCCGTCGGGCCAAGCCGCCCTCGAGCTGCGGGCCGCGGGCCGCGGCGGCCGGACGGTGCCCGTCGGCGGCGCCTCGCTGTGGGTGACCGAGGGGCCGCGCCTGGTCGGCGGCGAAGATGGCGCGCTGGTCGCTGTCTCCGCGCCCCGCACCCGCGACGCGAGCCCGATCACCGGGCCGCTCGCGGTGCTCGAGGCCCGCTTGCCGCCCCGCCCGGTGGGCCGCCTGCCTGCCCGGGTCCACCCCGGTCCGGTGGACCCCCGCACCGCCCGGCCCAACCCGGTGCGCCGGCTGCCCCACCCCGAGGCCAGCGGTCCGCCGCCCGCCAATTATGGCTACGGGCCCCGCTACACGATGTGGTGGGTGTACCCGTGGTGGCGCTACACCTCGCCCACCACGGTGATCGTGGTGCTCCCAGGCGTGCTCTACCCGTGGATGATCGGCTGGGAGGGCCCGCCCCGCGACGGCTACCTCTGGCTCGAGGGCCACACCATGGCCGGCTACTGGTGGCCGGGCAGCTACCAGCCGACGCTCAGCCCGCCCGAGTTCTACGGCGTGCCCTATGTCTGGGTCGACGGCTACTGGATCGGCGCGCGCTACGTCGAGGGCTTCTGGCGCCCCGAGCGCCGCCTCGACGGCGACTGGGTCTGGGTCGACGGGGCCTATGACGCCGAGGGGGCCTACCACCCCGGCACCTGGGAGCCGGCGGCCCCCTGGCCGGCCGGCATGACCTGGGAGCCCGGCTTCTTCGACGGCCAGCAGTGGGTCGAGGGCTTCTTTCGCCCGCCGAGCCGCGCGGGCTTCGTCTGGGTCGAGGCCCGCGTCGATCCCGCGAACGGGGTCCGCCACAACGGCCACTGGCTGCCGCTCGAGCAGCGCCCCGGGCATGTCTGGAGCCCCGGATGGTTCGACGGACGCCAGTGGAACGAGGGCACCTGGGTCACGAGCGCCGCCCTCGCCGCGGGGGTGCCCAGCGACTGGGCGCCCGCGCCGGGCGCCGAGCCCGACGGCGGCGCGCGGGTCGCTGAGCCCGACCTCACGCCGGCGGGCGAGCTGCCGCTGGCCGTGCCCGTGCCCTGAGGATGGCGCACTGACCGTTGTCTTCGCCTCGCGGCGGCAGGGACCGGAGCGGCCCGCGCAGCGGGGTCGGGCGCGGCCCGCCGCGGCCGACGGAGCGCAGCGACCCCGCGCAGGGCCCGGCCCGGCGCCTGCGCCGGGGCCGCCCCGCTGCTTCAGCCCCGCCCGTCGCCGGGCGCCCGCCAGGCCAGCGCCGCCGCCCCGAGCAGCGGGGGCAGGAAGACCGCGACCATGTGCAGGTTGTCTTGGGGGATGAGCGGCTTGAAGATGAGCCCAGCGACGCCGATCCCGGCGAGGGCGAAGGTCAGGCCGCGCAGCAGGGGGCCCCAGGCCCGCAGGCGCGCCCGCTGCAGGCCCGCCGCGGCCAGGGCGAGGGTCAGCGGGCTGGCTTGCAGCCAGCTGTAGGTTGGACCCACCCCGTCGAGTGAGCTGATCGCCCACATCACGAAGGTGATCAGCCCGAGCAGCCCGGCGGTCAGGCCCCACAGCCCCAACATCGCCCCCGACAGGCGGCGCGCCGCCCCGGCCGGCCGCAGCCCGAGGCCCACCATCAGCGCGCTGAGCGCCGTGGTCACCGCCGCCACCGGCCAGCCCGGCAGCGGGTGGGGCCGCGCCCACGAGTACTCGCCCTCGCGCAGGTCGCAGCGCGCGGTGACCAGCGGCCGGGTCGCGCCGTCGGGATCGCGCAGAGCGACGCCCTGCACGCTCTCCATCAGCCGCTCAGGCACCATGCCGAGCTGCCAGTCGGTGAGCGGCTGGTCGACGTAGGGGCCGGCCATGAAGTCCCAGGCGAAGGCCGCCACCGGGTACCGGGAGAGGTGGCGGGCCCCTTCGTGCCGCGCGGTCCACGGCGCGGGGGTGGACAGCGCGGTCTCAAGCTGGCCACCCACCAGGGTGTTCACGACGTCTCTGGCGCGGGTGGCGCAATTGTCGAGCGCCCAGTGGTAGCGAAACTCGCGGTTCTCGGGCAGCACCTCGACCTGCAGCTTGCGCAGCATGGCCGCGGCCTCGGCCTGGGGCACGTCGAGGACCTGCACCACCACGCTGCGCTGCTGGCGCAGGTTGCGGCGCCACTGGACCGCCCACACCTCGTCGGCCAGCCAGAAATTCATCTGGCCCGAGAGGAAGGCCGGGCCGAGGTCGGGCCGCGTGCCGTCGTAGGCCCCCCAGTTGTAGACCAGGCCCTCGTCGAGCGGGCCGCCCGAGAACCAGATCGCCGTGTGGCCCATGCTGTTGAAGATGAGGCCGCCCGACGAGCTGGTGACCAGGGCGACCTTGAGCGGCGCGCCCTGTGCGGCGGGCCGGCAGGCGGGGTCGTCGACCCGGGCGGCGGCGGGGGCGGCGCTCAGCCCGAGCGCGGCGGCGAGCAGCGCGGCGGCGAGGCGGGGGAGGGGTGGCCGGGCGCCGGGCAGCGGCGCGGGGGCGGAGCGGCGTGCGGAGGGGCGCTTCATGCGGGCGCGGGTATCTCCGCGGCGCCGGCCGGGTCGAGCCGGGCGGCGGGGGCTGGGGCCCCGCAATAGCCCCACCGGGCGCAGGGTCGCGCGCGCGGGGCCGTCACCGGCCGGCGCGGGCGGCATCCCCTCGGGCGTCTCTGCGCGGCGCCCCCGGGCGCCCCGGCCTCTGGCGGCAGCGCGCCGTTCTGCACCGTTCCGCACCCCCCACGAAGGCGCCCGTCGACGGCGACCGGGAGAGAGCATGGCGACCAAGACCATCACCCACGAGAACTTCCAGGCCACCCTCGACGGCGCCGACATCCTGATCGTGGACTTCTGGGCGAGCTGGTGCGGCCCCTGCCGGGCCTTCGCCCCGACCTTCGAGAAGGCCAGCGAGGCCCACGCCGACGTCGTCTTCGGCAAGGTCGACACCGAAGACCAGCAAGAGCTCGCCGGCTTCTTCCAGATCCGCAGCATCCCCACGCTGATGATCTTCCGCGAGAAGGTGCTGCTCTACAACGAGGCCGGCGCCCTGCCCGCCCCGGCGCTTGAGCAGCTCATCGGCCAGGTCAAGGCCCTCGACATGGCCAAGATCCACGCCGAGATCGCCGCGCAGCAGGACCAGCCGCAGGCCTGAGGCCCCGCGGGGCGGCGGGACCGCGGGGCGCGGCGATAGAGGCCCGCCCCGAGGTGCCCATGCCTGCCCCCGCCGACCGCCTGACCGACCCGCCCGCGCCCGCCCGGCCGGTGCCCGACCCTGAGATCGCCGCCGGCGTCGACCTCGCCCGGTGGTTCCCGCCCGCTGACCCGGCCGCCTGGCGCGCCGCGGCCCTGGCCGCGCTCAAGGGCAAGCCCTGGGACAAGGTGATGGAGGTCGAGCTGCCCGGCGGCCTGCGCGCCCCGGCCCTCGCCACCGCCGCGGCCCTGCCGGCGGCCGAGGCCCTGGCGGTCAGCCGCCTCTGCCGCCGCGGCCCGTGGGAGCGCTTGACCGAGCTCGCCTTGGGCCCGGTCGACGACGATGACGCGCTGGGCGCTGCCCTCGCTGATGACCTCGGCCGCGGCGCGACCGCGGTCTGGCTGCGCGACCCGGCCGGGCAGGGCTGGGACGGCCCGCGCCTGCTCGGCCTGCTCGCCGCCGCGCCCGTGGCCGGCAAGGGCCTCTGGCTCGACGCCCGCCACGACGCGGCCGGCGCCTTGGCGGCGCTCGACGCGCTGGCCGCGGCCCGCCCGGCCGAGCGGTGGTGGGGCGGCGCCTTGGTCGACCCCTGGGGCCCCCTGCTCGCCGGCGAGGCGGTCAGCCCGGCCCCCGCCCACGACGGGCTCGCCGTGGCCCTGCAGCAGGGTGGAGATCGCGCCCGCCTGCTGCTCAGCGGCCTGCCCTGGGCCGAGGCCGGCGCGCCTCCGGCCTGGGAGCTCGCCGCGCTGCTCGCGGCGGCGCTCGACAGCCTGCGCGCGCTGGCCGACCGGGGCGTCGCGGCCCCCCACGCGCTCGGGTCCGTGCGCTTGCAGCTCGGCCTGAGCGGTGAGCTGGTCGTTGATCTGGCGAAGCTGCGCGCGCTGCGCCGCCTGTGGGCCAAGCTGGGCTGCGCGCTGGGGATGAGCCCCGAGGCCTCGCGCGCCGACCTGCACGCCCGCCAGCTCGACCGCGGCCTCTGCGCCTATGACCTGCACAGCAACGCGCTGCGGGCCACCGTCGCCGGGCTGGGCGGCGCCGCGGGCGGGGCCGACGCGATCAGCCTGCGGCCCTACGACGCGCCGCTGGGCAGCGGCCTGCCCGCTGCCCGCCGCCTCGCCCTGCACACCCACCTGCTGCTCGAAGAAGAGGGCCACCTCGGCGCGCTCGATGACCTCGCCGGCGGGGCCTACAGCGTCGAGGGCCTCGCCGCCGCGCTCTGCGCCGAGGCCTGGGCCCTGCTGCAGCGGGTCGAGGCGGCAGGCGGGCTCACCGCCGCCCTGGCCGCCGGCTGGCCCCAGGCCGAGGTCGGCGCCGCCGCCGCCCGCCTGCGGGTCGAGGTCGACAAGCGCCAGCGCGCCCTGGTCGGCCTCTCTGAGTTCGCCTGGGCCGGCGAGCAGCGGCCGGTCGCCCGGGCCGCCGCGCGCGCGCCGACGGTCGCCGGGGGGCCGGCGCCGCTGCGCCCCCTGCGCCTCGCCGCCGCCTGGGAGGCGCTGCGGGACGCCGCGGGACCGACGCCGCAGACGCTGTTCTTGGCCTGCCTGGGCCCCGTGGCCCGCCACGCCGCCCGGGCCGGCTTCGCCGAGGGCCTCGCGCTGGCCGGCGGGCTGCGGCCGGTCCGCCCCGCCGCGGCTTGGCCCGCGGTCGCCCCCGCCGAGGGCCTGATCGACCCGGCCGAGCGCGCCGCGCTCGACGCGCTGGCCGACGAGGCCCGGGCCCAGGGCGCCGCCGCGGCCATCATCTGCGGCGACGAGGCCGACACCGCCCGCCTGGCGCTGGCGCTGGCCGCCGCGCTGCAGCCCCTGCCGGTCTGGATCGCCGGGCGGGCCGGCGCCGACGCCGAGGCGCTGCGGGCGGCCGGCGTGGTCGGCTTCGTGCACGTGGGCGCGCCGCTGGCCAGCGCGCTCGCCGACCTCCACCAGCGGCTCGGCGCCGCTGTCTCTCTCGAGGTGCGCTGATGTCGCAGCCCGTCGCTCCCCCGTCCGCCACGGCGCGGCCGGTCGACCCCCGCACGGTGGACCCCCGCTCCCTCGACCTCGGCGCGCTCGGCCTCGATGACCTGCCGCTGCCCGCGCCGGCCGATCCGCCCTACGCGCCCCCGCTGGTGACGCCCGAGGGCATCACGGTCGGCGCGGCGCCCGACCCGGCCCACAGTGAAGGCCTGCCCCATATGGGCGGCCTGCCTGGGGTGGCGCCCTTTACCCGCGGACCCTACCCGACGATGTACGCCTCGCAGCCCTGGACCGTGCGCCAGTACGCGGGCTTCTCGACCGCCGAGGACAGCAACCGCTTCTACCGCCGCAACCTCGCGGCGGGTCAAAAGGGGCTGTCCATCGCTTTTGACCTCGCCACGCATCGCGGCTACGACAGCGACCATCCGCGGGTGACCGGCGACGTGGGCATGGCCGGCGTGGCGGTCGACTCGATCCTCGACATGGAGCTGCTCTTCGACGGCATCCCGCTCGACGAGATCAGCGTGTCGATGACCATGAACGGCGCGGTGCTGCCGATCTTGGCGCTCTATGTGGTCGCCGCCGAAGAGCAGGGCGTGCCCCGGCACCGGCTGTCGGGCACCATCCAGAACGACATCCTCAAAGAATTCATGGTGCGGAACACCTACATCTACCCGCCCGGGCCGAGCATGCGGATCATCTCCGACATCTTCGCCTACACCGCGACCGAGATGCCGAAGTTCAACAGCATCAGCATCAGCGGCTACCACATGCAAGAGGCCGGCGCGACCGCCGACCTCGAGCTCGCCTACACGCTGGCCGACGGCCTTGAGTACGTGCGCACCGGCATGGCGGCGGGCCTGGACATCGACCGCTTCGCGCCCCGCCTCTCGTTCTTCTTCGGCGTGGGCATGCACTTTGCGATGGAGGTCGCCAAGCTGCGGGCCGCCCGCCTGCTCTGGGCCCGCCTGCTGCAGCCCTTGGGCGCCAAGGACGCCCGCTCGCTGACCCTGCGCACCCACTGCCAGACCTCGGGCTGGAGCCTGACCGCCCAAGACGTCTACAACAACGTGGTGCGCACCGCGCTCGAGGCGATGGCCGCCACCCAGGGCCAGACCCAGAGCCTGCACACCAACTCGCTCGACGAGGCCCTGGCGCTGCCGACCGACCACAGCGCGCGCATCGCCCGCAACACCCAGCTGCTGCTGCAGCTCGAGAGCGGCACCACCAAGCACATCGACCTGTGGGGCGGCAGCTGGCACATCGAGGCCCTGACCGCGGCCCTCGCCGAGCGGGCCTGGGCCCACATCGCCGAGGTCGAGGCGCTGGGCGGCATGGCCAAGGCCATCGAGCAGGGCCTGCCCAAGCGGCGCATCGAAGAGAGCGCGGCCCGCATCCAGGCGCGCATCGACAGCGGCCGGCAGACCATCCTCGGGGTCAACAAGCTGCCGCCCGACGCTCCCGACGAGATCCCGATCTTGAAGGTCGACAACGCGGCGGTGCGCGCCGCCCAGCTCGCCCGGCTCGCCCGGCTGCGGGCCGGTCGGGACGAGGCCAAGGTGCGGGCCCGGCTCGAGGACCTGCGGGCCGCCGCCGCCGGGGGAAGCGGGAACCTGCTCGCCCTGGCCATCGAGGCCGCGCGCGACCGGGCGACCGTGGGGGAGATCTCTTTTGCGCTCGAACAGGTCTATGGCCGGCACGAGGCCCGCACCGAGACCATCCGCGGCGTGTTCATCGGGGAGGGTGGGGTGCAGGCAGACCGCGCCGCGGCGCTCAGCCGCCGCATCGAGGCCTTCGCGGCCGCCCACGGGCGCCGCCCGCGCGTGCTGGTCGCCAAGATGGGCCAAGACGGCCACGACCGCGGCCAAAAGGTCATCGCCACGGCCTTCGCCGACATCGGCTTTGACGTCGACGTCGGGCCGCTGTTCCAGACGCCCGACGAGACGGCCCGCCAAGCGGTCGAGAATGACGTGCACGTCGTCGGGGTCAGCTCGCTGGCCGCCGGCCACCTCACGCTGGTGCCGGCCCTGCGCGCCGCGCTCGACGCCCAGGGGCGGCCCGACATCCTCGTGGTGGTGGGCGGGGTGGTGCCGCCGCAAGACCACGAGGCCCTGTACGCCGCGGGCGCCAGCGCGATCTACGGCCCCGGCACGGTGATCGCCGAGGCCGCCGGCAGCCTGCTCGACGTGCTCGAGGCGGTCGAGGGCGGCGGGGCGTGAGCGGGCCCTACCGGCCGCCCCCGCGGCCCCGGCCGGGCGTCGACGCGCTGGTCGCGGGGGTGCGCGGCGGCGACCGGGCGGCGCTGGGCCAGGCGATCACCCTGGTCGAGTCGTCGCTGCCGGCCCACGAGGCCCAGGCCCAGGCGCTGCTCGCCCGCCTGCTGCCCTGGACCGGCGGCGCCCTGCGGGTGGGCATCACCGGCGTGCCCGGCGCCGGCAAGTCGACCCTGCTCGAGCACCTCGGCGTGCGCTTGGTCGAGCGGGGGCACCGGGTCGCCGTGCTCGCGGTCGACCCCTCATCGGGGCGGACCGGGGGCAGCATCCTCGGCGACAAGACCCGCATGGTGCGCCTCGGCGCCGATCCGCGGGCGTTCATCCGGCCCTCGCCGACCGGGGGCACGCTCGGCGGGGTGCACCGCCGCACCCGCGAGACCCTGCTGCTCTGCGAGGCCGCGGGCTTTGACGTCGTCTTCGTCGAGACGGTCGGCGTCGGCCAGTCCGAGACGGCGGTGGCCGAGATGGTCGACACCTTCGTCGTGCTCAGCCTCGCCGGCGGCGGCGACGAGCTGCAGGGGATCAAGCGCGGGGTGCTCGAGCTGGCCGAGGTGCTGTGCGTGCACAAGGCCGACGGCGAGAACGCCGCCGCCGCCGCGCGGGCCGCGCGCGCGCACGAGAGCGCGCTGCACTACCTGCGCCCGACCACGCCGGGCTGGACCACCCCGGTGGTCTGCGCCAGCGCGCTGGCCGATCTGGGCCTCGAAGAGCTCTGGGACGCCATCCTCGCGCACCGGGCCCACCTCGAGGCCACCGGCGCCCTGCGCGCCCGCCGCCAAGAGCAGCTGCGGCGGTGGATGTGGTCGCTGGTCGAGGACGGCCTGAAGCAGGCCCTCGCCGCCCACCCCGGCGTGGCGGCCGCCGCGCCGGCGGTCGAGGCCGAGGTGCTGGCCGGGCAAGAGACCCCGCTGCGCGGCGCGCGGGCCTTGCTGGGCGCCTTCTTCGGCCGGGGGCCCGACGGGGCGGGCGGCGCTTAGGCCCAGCCGGCCAAGCCGGGCTCCATCAGGGCGAGGTCGACCCGGGTGTTGAGCGCGCCGAAGACCAAGAAGGCCGCGAGGCAGTCCTGCTCGCGCACCCAGCGGGGGGCCACCGCCGGCGGGTCGATCCAGCCCGCCGCGAACAGCGGGTCGAGGGCCACGGTGTCGCCCGGGGTCAGGCGGCCCGAGAACAGCCGCAGGGGCAGCTCTTTGCGCCCCTCGTGGGCGGCGGCGAGCATGAAGCCGTGCACCTGCCAGAGCCCGCGCACATAGGCGAGGTCTTTGGCGAAGATGCCGCAGCAGACGCCGTTGTGCCAGGTCGCGTCACCGCCGCGCAGCACGCGCTGGGCGCTGGCGAAGCTCTCTTGGGGCGGCTGCCCGCCTTCGCGGAAGACCGCGTAGACCTGCATGAAGTCGGCGCCGTCGAGGGCCGCCTGGACCGCGACCACCCGCAGGGCGATCCGCCGCAGCCGGCTGAGGTCCATCGTGTCGGTGATGAGCTCGGCGAGGGTGGCCAGGCCCTCTTGGATCGCCGCCGTGCGCGGGGTCGCCAGGCCGAGGCTGCGCAGCACCGGCTGGCCCGCCCCGTTGCGGCGGGTGGCCGCGTGCACCAGCGCCTCGTGGTGCAGCAGCTGGCGCAGCTGCAGCTCAGAGAAGCGCGCGTCGGCCCGCAGCCGCACCCGCCGGCTGCCCGCGCTGGCGATGCTGGTCAGCTCGGGGTCGAGCTCGACGCTGAGCGGCGGGTCGGTGAACCAGGGGTCGAGCCAGGCCTGCAGGCGCTCGCGGGCCGCGGCGGCGTCGAGGGTCGCCTCGGGCGGGCTCGAGCGCAGGCGCGAGGTCGCTGCGATGACGTGCTGGGCCGCCTCGAGGATGGTCGGCGCGCCGGCATGCAGCGGATCGCTCGGCCGACCATAGAGGTCGAGCGAGCGGTCGACGAACTCGGGGCTGCCGAGGCTGTCGGTCAGATCGACGGCGTCGCGCAGGCTCTGGGCGGTGCGCTGCAGGAAGGCCTCGCCGGGGTCGTCGGGGTCGAGGCCCTGGGCGGCGGCGTCGATGCGCGCGCGGTCCTCGGCCACGTCGGGGCGGGGCACCTGGTGGCGGGGCGCGGCGGGGGCGGCGAGGAAGTCGCGCTCGATCTGGGCCGGCCAGTCCAGCTCGCCGAGCACCAGCACGCCCTTGCCGGCGGCGCAGACCGCCCGGTCCGCCGTGATCAGCCGCTCGCGCCCGGCCGGCGTGGGCGCCCAGGTCAAGGCGCCACCAGGTCCCAGGTCACGAGGCAGGTGGGCTGCCGGTTCTCGTCCGCGTACGACCACCGCACGAAGATCTTGGCCCCGCGCCAGCGGTAGGCCGCGCCCTCGGGGTCGGCCGCGCCGTACAGCCCGACCACCGCCTCGCGGACCTCGTCGCACTCGGCCGCGCTGAGCGCCCGGCTGCGGGCCTCGAGGCGCTGCAGGCTCTCTTGGCGGTCAAAACCGAGCGCGACGGCCATCTTGTGCGGACCGAGCGCGAGCGGGGCCCGGGGCTTGGTGTACATCTGCAGGCGCCCGCCGCCCTCGAGGTAGAGCACGGTGGGCGTGTCGAGCAGGCCGAACTTGCTGAGCGGGGCGCCCAGTGGGATCCCGGGCGCGCCGCCCGCGGCGTCGACCGAGGCCATCACCGCGTCGAGCTCGGCCTGGGGCGGCGGGGGCGGACCGGCGGACTCGCCGTCACCGCCGCCGCAGCCGAACAGCAGGGCCAGCGCGGCGGTGTGTACGGTGCCTGCGGTGGGGCGGGGCATGGGCGTCCTCCGGTGGCGCGGACGGGCCGGCCACGCGGCCCCGCTGCGGGCCGCCGGCCTATCGCCTTGAGGCGCGTGCTTCACGGGCGGAGGGGCCCTCAGCCGAGCAGCTCGCCGTGGAAGCTCCAGCGCCCCGCCGGGAAGTTCGCCGCGTTGTCTTGCCACCACTGCGCCCAGGCCCGCCGGTGGGCGACCTGCACGCGGTAGGGGCCCTCGGCGTCGAAGGGCAGGCGGCAGCCGGTCGAGATCACCAGCTCGTCGTAGGTCGAGCGGCGCACGAAAGCGTCGTCGTGGTCGAGGCGCTCGATGAGCTGGCCCGGGTCGAGCAGCTGGCCGTGGCGGTAGCGCAGGCCGTCCTTGAAGCGCGGGGCGTTGTGCGACCACCAGGTCACCCAGCGGCTGCGCAGCAGGCTCTCTTCGGGGTCTTCGTGGTGGCCGGTGATGAGCTCGAGCGCGCCGTTGGCGACCGCCTGGCGGCTGCGGTCCTTGCTGCCGAGCTGGTCGAGCAGCCGGGGCACCGCCCGCGGGTCGCCGAGGTAGCCGAGGCCCTGCAGCGCGCCGACGCCGGCCGGATCTTCCTGCTCGGCCACCCGGTAGAGCAGCAGCAGGTAGCTCGGACCACCGTAGCGGCCGACGATCTCGCCGAGGGTCCGCGGCGCGTTGCGCACGCGCGAGGCGAGGCGCTGGGCCTGCTCGTCGACCCCGCGCCACTCGCCGAGCAGCAGCAGGGCCGTGCTCGCCTCGCCGGCGAGGTGGCCGTCGTCGATGCTGCCGAGCAGCTCGTCGACCACGCTCGGATCGCCGATGCGCCCCAGCGCCACGATCGCCGCCCGCTTGACCACCTTGCTGGCCCGGCCGCTGAGCAGCTTGCGCAGCACCTCGACCGCGCCGGGCTCGCGCCGCCAGCCGAGCACCTCGACCGCCGCCGAGACGCCCGACGGATCGGGGTGGCGGCTGGCCGCGTCGAGCAGGCCGTCGACCAGCGCGGCGTTGGGGCTGCGGGCCATCGCCGCGATCAGCGCCCGACCGGCGGGGCCGTCGGGCTGCATCTGCAGCAGGTGGCGCAGCAGCACCTCGGCCGCCTCGTAGCTGCGGTGGCCGGCCAAGAGATCGGCGGCCGCCACGTAGCGGGCGAGGTTGGGGTCCGAGCTGCGGGGCACGGTGTTGTCGAGCAGGCGGGCGCCCTGCTCGAGCTGGGCGGCCAGCACGCTGACCACGCGCACGTCGCAGGCGGCCACGGCCATGCGGTGGGCGCCCAGGCGGCGCTCGGGGCGGTCGGCGTCGGCGCGGATGAGCGGCGGGCGGGCGCGCTGGGCGTTCACCCGGTCGCGCGCGTGGTCGGCGGCCCGCTCGAGGTGCCAGTCGATGCTGCGCCCCGGATCGCCGCCGATGGCGTCGGCCGCGGCCACGCCGGCGGCCAGATCGGCGGCCTTGAACAGCTGGCGGGCCTCGTCGGCGGCGCCCGGCTCGCCCAGGGCGGCGAGGCGCAGCAGGGCCCAGGCCTGGCGCAGGGGCAGGCCGAGCTCTTCGAAGCCAGCGGCGGCGCGGCCATAGTCGGCGCGCGCCCGCTCTTCGTCGCCGGTCATGCGGAACAGATCGCCCCGCCGCAGCAGCACGCGCAGCAGCAGCTCGGGCGCGCCCTCGGCGAGCCCGCGGGCGTGGCGGTACCAGGCCTCGGCGTTGGGGCCATCGCCTTGCTGGCGCGCCAGATCACCGGCCACCAGGGCGTACTGGCCGCGGATCTCGAGGTCTGCCCAGGCCTCGACCCCGTCTTGGGCGGCGGTGAGCAGGGCCGCCGCGGCGTCGAGGCGGTCCTTCATGCGGTGGCGCTCGGCCAGCAGCACCTGGGCCTCGGCCCGGGCGCCCGGGTCGAGCGGGGCCTCGCCGCGGCGGCGGGGGGCCAGCTCGGCGAGGGCCTCTTCCAAGATCTCTTCGGCCCACGGCTCTTGGCGCAGCACGGCGAGGCGGCCCAGCGCGAGGCGGGCCCGGCCGCCGAGGCTGCCCTTGGCGTCGCGCAGCCGGCGCAGGCGCCGCTCGGCCTCGTCGTGGTGGCCGAGCTCGGTGAGCAGGGCGACCAGCTGGAGGTTGGCCTCGTGGCCGTCGAGCGGGCTCGAGAAGGACAGCGCCCGGTCGAGGAAGGCCTGGAGGCTGCGCTGGGCCCCTGCGCGCTCGCCCCGGGCGCAGAGCGCGCGGGCCAGGGCCTGGGCGGCGGCCTCGGCGAGCAGGCCCTCGGCCGGGCTGCGGCAGTCGCTGAGGTTCTCGGCCAAAAAGCGCTGCAGCTCGGCGTCCCACGCCGGGTCGCTCAGATCGAGCATGGCCTCGAGCGCGGTGATCAGCTCGGGGCCGGGCGCGCCCTCTTCGGGCCAGGGCCGCGGCAGGCGGGTGGCGCGCAGGGCGGCGAGCAGCGCGTCGCGGGCGGTGACCTCGTCCTCGGCGCGCAAGGCCTGGCCGAGGCGGGCGAGCGCGGCGGTGTGGGTCGGATCGAGCTCGACCGCCTGCATCAGGCGGGCGCGGGCCGACTCGTCGTGGCCGGCCGCGGCGAGGCGATCGGCGTCCAGCACGAGCAGATCGACGCTGGTCGGGTCGACCTGCAGGCGGGCGGCGAGCTGCGCTTCGGGGTCGCGCAGGTTCTCGTCGAGGATGCGGACCGTGGCGGTCAGCCAGCGCTCAAAACGGGCGTGCAGGGGGAGGAAGCGCCCGGGCTCGCGGGCCTGGGCGGGCACGATCCAGCGGCCGTAGCGCACGCCCCCCTCGTGGGCGGCGAAGGCCCAGCGATCCTCGGGCCCGGGGCCGTCGGCGAACAAGATCACCTCGGGCAGCTCGGCCGAGACCGGGGCCAGCTCGGCGGCCGCGCGCACCTGCAGGGCGCCGCGGAACAGCGAGGCGCCGTTCCAGCGCGCCAAGAAGCGGCGGAGATCGGCGGGCAGCGGGCCGCCCAGGGCCGCCGCGGCGTGGCTGAGCGCCTCGCCCGAGGGCGGGGCGGCGAGGTGGTGGACGTCGTGGCGGTAGCGATCCAGCACCCGCAGCACCGGGTGGAAGGGATCGGGGCCCGCCGCGCCCCCCTCGGCCGCCCCGTGCACAGGGGCGGGCTCTGCGGGGTCACCGGCGAGGGGCGAGGAGCTGAGGGGCTGCATGGGGTCCTCGGCGGGGAGCGGGGATGGTCCACGGCATCGAGCGGAGGCGCCGCG
>JBJONS010000434.1:0-5460 GCA_046051725.1 Pseudomonadota bacterium
GCGCGTTCGAGCCGAATCAGTGTCGGCCGGCATGACACCGGATGATGGTGATGCGGCTCGCGTCACACCCGGGCCCCGGCCTGTCGGTTGCCACCGAAGCCGAGGCCTCCGCGGCGCCCCCTCATCGCCGACCACAGCCCCAACACGCGCCGCCCCGTCAACCACAGAGAAGACGAGGCCTTCGCGGCGCCCGCCACATCGCCCACCACAGCCCCAAAACGCGCCGCCTCGGGGGGTTTCCAAAGGGGGGCCGTTGCGCGCCGCTGCGCGGCGCATCGCCGCGCAACGGCGGCGCGCCAGGTCTTCTGACCTTGGGCCCCTTGGCGCGGGATGCAAGGGGGCGCGCAGCCCCCTTGCCCCTGGGGGTCCGGGGGCGGGGCCCGCCCCCGGCGTCGTCGACAAGACCAGGCCGAACCGCGCACCCATCGTCATCGACGCGACACCCCGCCAACGGCGGACTGGCGCCAAACCGCGCAGCCCACATCATCGACGCGCGCGCAGAACACCCAAGCCGGCGCAAGCCAACACAATCGAACCAGCACAAGCCAAAAAATCGAACCGGCGCAAGCAAAAAAATCGAACCGGCGCAAGCAAAAAAAGCGCCCGGCCGACCGAAGCCCGGCGCGCAGCGCCGGTCGCGCAGCGACCAAGCCGGGCGGGCGGCGATCCCGGGCCCCCGGCCCGGAGCGCCGACCGGGGCCCCGGCGACGGGCGGAGGGGGGCCGCGGGCGCCCCGTCCCCGCCTCAGGGCCGCGGGCCGAGCACCGCAGCGACGTAGGGGCGGGTGTTGTCGATGAGGTCGATCATCGAGGCCTGGTAGGCCGCGACCTCACGCACGCTGTACCGACGACCCGGGTCGGCCTCGACCCAAGGCTGGATCTGGGCCTGGATCTCGCGGGACCACGCGGCGATGTCGAGCGCCTCGATGGTGTCGACGCCGGCGTAGGTCACCTCGGTGAACTCGGCCCGGCAGGTCGGATCGGCGGCGCAGACCGTGGCGAGCAGGCCGCCGAGGTTGAGGAAGTCGGTGTCGTAGTAGAAGCTCTCGTCGACCCCGTGCGGGATGTAGATGAGGCGGTCTTGCGTAGGGTCGAGGTAGACGTGGCAGTCGTCGCCGGCGAAGCGCCCCGGGTAGGCGTCGAAATTGCGCGCCAGCGCGTTGCCCGCCCAGTAGCGCTGAAAACTGCCCCAATCGAGGTGGGCGCTGGCGGCGCTGACCTTGTCGGCGCCCTCGAGCGCGTCGGCGAGGGCCTGCAGCTTGGTGCGGTCGTCGACGCCCTCTTCGTGGAAGAAGCCCTCGATCGGCCGCGAGGGGCTGGGCAGGTTGATGTACTCGTCGGTGAACTCGCCGTCGTGCTGCTCCCACATCGAGCCGCTCGGGTCGACGACGCTGCGCTCGAGGAACTCGTCGTCGACCGAGTCGATCATCGTGAAAAGACCGTACAGCTCGTCATTGACGTAGATGACCGCGTGATGGGCGCGCACCGCCGGCACGCCGAGCTCGCGGTAGATGCGGTAGGCGACCCGCTCGTGCATCATGCTGTAGTCTTCGTTCATGGCCTGGAAGGTCAGGCCCTTGAGGTCGAAGAAGCGGTCGGGGCCGCCATCGTAGCGGTTGAAGTCGAGCTTGAGCGAGGACTTCTCGTTGAACGGCCGCCACGAGTTCTCGCCCTTGGTGCGCAGCCCGATGGGGCCGTAGCTGACGCCCTCGAAGGTGAGCGTCGCCTCGACATACTCGTAGGGCTCGCGGGCGAGGCTGCCGCGCGCGGCGTCCGAGACCGTCAGGTAGAACTCAGGGATGCGCGACTCATCAAAGAGCGCGGCGCTGTCGGTCGCCGGGCCGGTGACGCCCTCGACGCCGGTGTCGGGGCTGGGCGCGGTGGCGCCGTCGGCTCCGTCGGAACCATCAGCGCCATCGGAACCATCGACGCCGTCCGCGCCATCGGAACCATCGACGCCGTCCGTGCCATCGGACCCACCGGCGCCGTCCCCGCTCAGGCCATCGACGCCCGCGGCGCTGTCTGCGGAGCCCTTGACCTCGCCCGACCCGATGGTGGGCGCGCAGCCGAGCAGGAGGGTGGGCAGCAGCAGCAGCGCGCGGGTCACAGCGACTCCGGGTTGGTGGCGCCAGGCGTGGCCTGGTTGGTCAGGGTCAGCGCGCCGCCGTCGGGCACGCGGGCGGCGACGAAGTCTGCCGGCATGTCGGTCCACTCGACCTGGTCGAGCGGCTGACCCGCCGGATCATAGAGCGAGACGCGCTCACCCGCCGCGCTCAAGCTGAACGCCAAGGTGCCCGGCCCGGTGACCTCGCCGGCGGCGTAGAGCAGCAGCCGCCCGCCCGCCGGCAGCACCAGCCCGTCGAGCCGCGCCAGATCCGGCACCTCGGGGTCGTCGGACAGGGTGTAGCCGTCGAGCGGCAGGTCGACGCCGCTCGGGTTGTACAGCTCGAGCCAGTCGGGGGTCCAGGGGTCCTCGCCGGCGGGGCCGCCCTCGAAGGGCAGCCCGCTGTTGCTGGCCATCAGCTCGTTGATGTAGATGAAGAAGGGCGCTTCGCCGCCGCCATCGGCCCCGTCGGTACCATCCGACCCGTCGGTGCCATCGGTGCCGTCCGTGCCATCGGCGCCATCGGTGCCGTCCGTGCCATCGGTGCCGTCCGTGCCGTCCGTGCCATCGACGCCGTCCGACCCGTCGGCGCCATCCGCGCCCGCGTCATCGCCGCCACCGTCGTCGATCTTGGCCCCGCCCACCGTCGGCGCGCAGGCCGCCGAGAAGAGCAGCGCTCCCCACGCCCAGTGACCGCAGCTCATGGCGCGTCCGGCCCGCCGGTGAGGCCCATGTCGGACCGGCTGCCGTCGGCGTCCCGCACCGCGCGGTCGCCCGCGTCGACGCAGGGGCTGGTCGAGCCGAGGGAGTAGTCCCCGGCGAGGTCCGGGTCTTCGGCGATGTTGCCGTCGCTGCCGGTGGGGTCGACCGCCGTGCCGCCGACCGCCGCGCCGTTGCCCCAGAGGTCGGAGTAGCGCACGGCCAGCGCCGTCGGCGCCTCTTCGACGTCGAGGGTCCAGAGGCCCTCGCCGGCGTTCTCGGCGATGATGGCGTTGTTGAGGGTCAGATCGGCGCCCTTGACCGCGACCGCGCCGCTGCCGGCGCCATCGACCGCCGTGATGTTCCAGACGACGACATCGGCGGCCTTGGCGTAGATGGCGCCGCCCTCAGAGCTGGCCGCGTTGCCCACGAACAGCAGGTTGCGGATGTCGAGGATGGTGCGCTGGTAGTAGCCCTCGACGCCGCCGACGTCTTCGGGGGCCCGGTAGATGAGGTCGGCGCAGATGCCCGCGCCGTCGCTGGCGACGTTCCCGGTCAGGGTCAAGCGGCGCAGGCTGACGGTGTAGGGGCTGTTGTCGAAGTTGAGGCCGCCGCCGCAGTCGGTCGCCTCGTTGTCCTCGAAGACCGAGTCGGAGATCGTGAAGCGGCGCTCGGTGCGCCAGTTGTGCAGCCCGGCCCCGCGGTAGGCGCGGTTGCGGCGGAACACGCTGTTGTGCACCGCGCTGCTGTCGTTGTCGAGCTCGAGGCCGCCGCCGGCGTCGCCGGCGACGTTGTCTTCGAGAAGGTTGTCGTGGAACTCGTGCTCGGAGTGGCTGACCTTGACGCCGCCGCCGTCGTCGGCCGCCTCGTTGCCGATGATCGTGTTGTCGGTGATCGAGGCGGTGCCGATGTAGAAGCGCAGCCCGCCGCCGTCATCGGCGGCGCTGTTGCCGGTGACGGTGTTGCCCGAGACCGCGCCGGCGATCTGGTTGAAGTACAGGCCGCCGCCGTCTTCGCCGCACTGGTTGCCCTCGACCACGTTGTCTTCGACGTCGGGCGAGCCGCCGTAGAAGACCGCCCCGCCGCCGTTGTAGTTCGAGCTGTTGTAGGCGATGCGGTTGCCGCGCACGGTGCGGCTGTTCGCGGTCCACAAGCCGCCGCCGCCGCCGCCTGGGCCGAAGACGGTCTCAGACGCGCCGATGGCCTGGTTGGACTCGAGGGTGCTCTCGAGCACGTCGACGTTGCCGCCGGTGATGAACAGGCCGCCGCCCTCGAGCGCGATGTTCGTCGTGAACGTCGAGCCGACGACCTCGCCGTTGCTGCCGCTGAGGTAGGCGCCGCCGCCGTAGCCGCCCGAGGTGTTGTTCTCGAAGCGGCTGCCCGCGAGCTCGACGTCGCAGCGCTCGGCGGCGAGGCCCGCGCCGTTGCCGGTGGTGAGGTTGTCGGCCAGGCGCACATCGTCGAGGGCAATGGTCGCCGACTGGCACAGCGCGCCGCCGCCCGACGCGCCGCCGCCGCCCACGAGGCTGAGGCCGACGAGCCTGAGCCCGCCGCGCCCGCTGACGGCGATGACCGGCGCGGCGCCATCACCGCGCAGGGTGGTGCCCTCGCGGCCGCCGCTGCTGCCCGCGCCCACCAGGGTCAGGTCTTTGCCCGACAGGCTGAGCCCGCCCGGGAACTCGCCGGGGCAGATCACCAGCACCGCGCCGTCGTCGGCGCCGTCGATCGCCGCCTGGAGCTCGCCGTCGAGCCCGGGGCAGACCTCGACCTCGTCGGCGTAGCCGTCGCAGTCGTTGTCTGCGCCGTCGCCCTCGAGCTCGGGCGCGCCCGGGAAGCTGCTCGCGTCGCCGTCATCGCAGTCATCTTCGGCGAAGACGCCGTCGCCGTCGGCATCGACCGGGCCGTCGTCGCCGCCCCCGTCGCCGCCATCGGCACCATCGGCACCATCGCCGCCGCCATCGGCCCCGTCAGCGCCGTCGCCCTGGCCGTCAGCGCCGTCGGACTGGCCGTCAGCGCCGTCGGCGCCGCCATCGCCCGCGTCCGCCCCGTCGGCGAGGCCGTCACCGCCGACCCCTTCGCCGTCGCCCTTCGGGATGGTGGGCTCGCACGCGGCGAGCAAAATCAGGGACAGAAGGGGCGAGCGACGCAGCATCAGAGCCTCCGGGCCCTCGACGATAGCACGCGTCCTTCGGCGACCGGGCGCACCTCGCTCCCGTGTACTCAGCCGCGGATACAGATTTGACAATTGCCGGGCCTTGCGGTGTCCGCGAGGTGACGCCAGCGGGCGGCAAGACCACAGCGCGCAGGCCCACACGCACAACGCCCCGGCGGCCCGTGGGCGCCGGGGCGCAGCTCGAGCGGGCGCCTACTTGGTGAAGAGCGCCTCTTTGACGACGGGGTTGCTGCCCGCGGCGACCGCGAGGGCGACCACGAAGCCGATGGTCACGTAGACGAGGTCGCGGCCCATCATCTTGAGGGCGGCGCTGACGCTGCGGCCGTCCTCGTTGGCGCCGCGCAGGGCCATGGCCAGCTCGCGTCCGCCGAGCAGGCCGACGAAGACCCAGGTGGTCGACATCGGCACCTCGCTCCACACCTGGAAGACGAGCAAGATCAACGCGTAGACGAAGTCGATGATGGTCGCCGGGCGCACATCGACCA
>JBJONS010000435.1:0-2895 GCA_046051725.1 Pseudomonadota bacterium
GGGGGGCCCTTCCTCGCCCTGCGGCCGCAGCGCGCTGCGCCCGCCCAGCGCCCAGTGCCCGCCGACCATCAGCACCGAGTGAAAGGGCCGGGCGAAGGAGGCCTGCAGCCCCTCGGCCTCAGCCGCGCTGACCCAGGGGTCCCAGCTCACCATCAGGTCGAGCTCTCCCCGCAGGACGCCGTCGAGCAGGTCCTCGGTCTGCGTCGGCACCACCTCGGCGCCGATCCCCCGGCCCCAGCGCGCCCAGTCCAAGGCCGGCGTGCTGTTGGGGCTGAGCCCGACCCGGGCGCCTGCCACCGGCGCCTCGCCGGTCTGGCCCAGGGCGGCGATGCGCCCGAGCGCGCCGAGAGACGCGACGAGGCCCGCGTCGGGTCGGGCGCGGGCCATCTCGATGGCGGGCAGCTCGCAGCTGAACCACGCGTCGAGCCGACCGGCGGCCACGTCGTCTCCTTGGGGGCCGCCGCGCAGGTAGGGGCGCAGATCGACCCGCAAGCCGTGCCGCGCCGCCAAGCCCGGATCGGCCTGCAGCACAGCGAGCACGTGCGCGTGCACCGGCGTCAGGCTCGAGATCCCCAGGCGCAGGGTGTCCTCGGTCTGCGCCGGCGGCGGGCCGCCGACCGCGGGCGCCACCGCACCGGGCGGCAGGCCCGGCAGCAGGCCCCGTGAGACCAGCTCGGCGGCCACCTGTTCGGCGAGGCGCCGGTGCCCCCGCGCATTGGGGTGAAAAACATGGCCGAGGATGTGCAGGCCCGCCTCGCGGCTGCGCGCCCAGCGGTCGTCCACGTCGATCACCGGCGGCGCGGCTCCGGCGGCAGACGCCGCGAGGATCTGTGCGCGGTCGTCATAGTTGACGTAGCGCTCGACCAGCTCTGGGTGGGTGCGGTTGATCGGCATGTTCAGCCAGACGACCCGAAAACCGTGGGCCGCCCCCAAGGCCTGCATCGCCCGCAGGTTCTCGAGCGTCTGGGCCACCGGCACCCGTGGGCGCAGCGCGTCGCGGTGATCGGCGTCCAGCGCGCCATAGACCGGGCGCTCGCCCGCGGCGCGCCGGCTCGTGGCGCCCCGGGCAGCGGGGAGCAAGGCCCGCGCCACGCCGAGCACGCCCGCGCGGGCCAGCAGGTAGGACTCCGAGCGCCACAGCACGGCGTTGAGGCGCGGGGCGCCGGCCACCGCCCGCTCGGCGTCGGTCATGGTCTCGGGGCCAGAGTCATTGTTGAAGCCCGCGATCACCAGATCGGGCGCGTAGGAGAGCCCAACCCGCTCGAGCTGCACGCGCCCCTGGTAGGTCGTCCAGCCGGGCACCGCGGCGTTGAGCACGCGCAGCTCGGCGCCCGCGGTCGCGAAGGCCGGCTGCATGATCGCCTCGAGCTGGGCGCTCCAGACCTCAGCGCCGCTGACCCCCTGCCCAAAGTTCGACGAGTCGCCGAGCACCAGCACCCGCAGCTGGCCCGCCGGCTTGGCCCGCGGCACCGCCACTTCACGCAGGCCATCGGCGTTGGTGTTCAAGACGGTGTCGCCCGTGCCATACAGATAGCCGCGCAGGTGCGGCCGCAGCTCCCAGTGCAAGGTCGGGTGGGGCCGGTACCAGGTGGGCAAGCGCCAGGTCGACGCGAGCGACACGGCCAGCTCGCTGCCGCCGAGGCCCACGACCAGCGCGGCGATCGGGCCGAGGGCCCGGGCCGGGCCCCGCAGCGCCCGCCGGGTCCAAAAGCTCACCAGCAGGTAGAGGTCGAGCGCGACGACGCCCCCCAACACAGTGAACAGCAGGGCGTTCTCGGGCGCATAGGGGCTGGCGGGGTCGACCAGGGGCCCCTTCTCCCATGCCGAGACGACCGCCCCGCGCGACAGCAGCGCGGCGCCGAGCACCGCGCCGTGCAGGGCGATCGCGACGAGCACCGCCCACAGCCCCGCGCCCGCCGCCCGCACGGCCGGCCCCCTGCGGCCACCGGCCTGCGCTGGCTGGCCCAAACCCGACTCCCCCGCATCGACTTCGCTCATGGATCGCCGACTAACCCCGCGACAGCGGTCGAGGCGCCGGGCGCCCCGCCGTCGCCCGGCGGCGCCGGCGGCGGGCCCCCTGCGGGCGCGGCGCTGCGCGCCTTGGTCGCTGCGCGACGGCGGGTCCGTCGGCCGGGCCGCCGTCCCCGCCCCCTCCGGTCGCCCTGGCGCGGGGGCCTGTGTGCGCGAGACCCGCCGCGCCCGACCGCGCCCGGCGACCCGCGGGCCCGCGCAGCGGGGCCGGGCGCAGCCCGGCGGAGAGGCCCCAAGCGGGACCGCGGCCCGCGCGGCGCGAGGCCGCGACCCCCGCAGGGCGCCGAGGGGGCGCCCAGAGGCGGGCCGCTCAGCGCTCGAGCGCGCCCTTGCCAGCCAAGATGTGCGGGCGGGCCTTCAAGATGCGCGCGAACCGGGTCTCGGGCTTCTTGGCGCCGTTCAGCAAGATCACGTAGCTGCGCTGGCGGCCCGGGGTCAGGCGGGCGAAGGCCTCGCCGAGCTCGGGATCGGCCTCGAGGGCCTCGATCAGCTCGTCGGGCAGCTCGATGGCCTGGGGCTGCTTCACCGGCAGGGTGCCGGCCGCGGCGTAGCCCATGGCCTCGGTCAGGTAGCGGCGGACGCTGGCCTCGCGGGCCAGCACCTCGCCGCTGGCGGCGAACCGCAGCACATCGGGGTGCTGGGTGTTGGGCCCCTGCTTGACCATCAGGCCCTCAGGGTCGGTCATCAGCGCCGCGTGGAAGAAGCCCAGGCGAAAGTCTTCGCGTAACGCACCGATCAAGGCAATGTTACGGCCCGCGTGCATATAACAGGGGTGACCCCACTTCACCGTCTCGACCAGCCCGAGGTCGAGGCAGATCCGCCGCAGGGCGGCGATGCCCGGCGCCCACCGCAGGGCCGAGCAGC
>JBJONS010000436.1:0-2509 GCA_046051725.1 Pseudomonadota bacterium
ACCGCAGCGGGTCGCGGGTCAGGCGGGCCCAGGCCCGGGCCTCGGCGCCGGGCACCACCGTCGGGTCGTCGACGCTGAGGAAGCGGGCGCCGTCCGCCGCCGGCCGGGGCCCGGTGACGTCGACCTGGGGCAGGGGCGGCGCGGCGCCCGCGGCGCGCGGACCGCCGAGCCCAAAGACAGCAAGCGCGACGAGGACAGCGTGCAGGGCGCTGTTGTGGTGCGCGCGCCTCATGGCCCGACCCCCGCGGGCGGCCGCAGGGGGCGGCCCTCAGAGGGCAGGCCGACAAAACCGGTGCGGTCGACCGGCGAGACCCGCCACCACAGGCCGGGCACCCGGTAGGGCAGGGCCAGCACCGCCGGGGCGAAGCGCGCGTCGTCGGGGTGGACCACCAGGGCGAGGCTGCGGAAGTCGGCCGAGGTGGCCAGCTCGACCTGGTAGGACAGGGCGCGATCGACCGGGGCCCAGACCAGCTCGGGGCGCCGCAGCTCGGCCCCCGCCGCCGGCCGCAGCAGCTGTCCGGGCACCAGCAGCGGGACCGGGCGCCCCGGCGCCGCGCCGACCCGCGTGCGGCTGCCCTCGCCCGCCGCGAGGGGCTGGGCCACGCCGGCGCCATAGACGACCATCGGGGTGCCCAGGGCCTCGGTGCGCGCCGCCTCGGGCTCGACGTGCACCCGAAAACCGCCGGCCTCGGCCGCGCTGGCCCCGGCCGCGGTCTCGACGGTGACCGCCCCGCCGCGCTCGCCGGGGCGCTGGGCGGGCACGGTGACCGAGCCCTGCTGCAGCCGCAGCACGCTGATCCGCTGGCCGCGCTGCACATGCGCCGCCGCCAGCGTCGCGCAGGTGCCCGGCAGCAGGTTCACGTCGTCGTGGCCGCCGCCCGCCGCGTCCCAGGCCATCCGCACGGTGAGGTAGCTCTCGGCCTCGGTGCACAGCAGCGCGCCGAGCGGCACCGGATCCCCCTCGGCGACCGCAGCGGGCGGGGCGGCCCCGACCCGGGCGGTGGCCTGGCCGACCAGCGCGAGCACGAGGCCCGGCCCGCGCTGCTCGCCGGGGCGCAGCGGCAGGCGCAGCAGGGTGCCTGCCGGCGGCGAGACATCCACGGGCAGGTCATTCTCGGCGGCGAGGGCCGCGACGGGCACGCCGAGGCGCCCGGCGACCGCGCCGAGGTCCTCGCCCGCGCCGACCACCGCCAGCGCCCCCTGCCCGGCCGCGTCTGCCCCGCCGCCGGCCGCCCGCCGGGGCCACGCGAGGCCGCCCAGCGCGACCGCCGAGACCAGCGCGGCCAGCGCGACGCCCCGGACCGGCGACGCGAGGCGCCGCGGGACGGCCGCCGCCGGCCACCCTCCCCGCCGGCCGCTCATGGCGACACCGGCGGCGTGGGCAAGAGGACGCAGGCGCGGGCGTCCTCGGCGCTCAGCCCGGCGCCGGCCACCGCCGGGGCGACCTCCACCAGCGCGCCGGCCGGCAGCCCCGCCGCGACCAGGGCGCGGGCCACCGCCCCGCAGCGGGCCGCCGCCAGCGCGGCGTTGGCGGACAGGTCGCCCTCGGCCGAGGCGCTGCCCTGCAGGGTGAAGCGCCAGCCGCCCGCCGCCGCGACCAGGGGCGCCAGCGGGGCCGCCGCCGCCGGCGTGAGCGCGGCGCTGCCCCGGGCGAAGCGCACGCGCAGCGGGGCGGGCGCCGCCGGCCGGGCCCAGGTCACCTCGCCGTCGGCCACCGCCACAGCCAGCTCCTCGTCCCTGCCGCCGCCGCGCACGCGCACGGTGACAAAGCCCTCTGGCGCGGTGATCTCTACGACACCATCCGCGGCCGGCGCGTAGCTGCGCCCGCCGATCTCGACCGTGTCGCCCGGCTCGGCCACCACCAGCAGCCCGCCTTGGCGCGGGGCCGGCACCAGCCGCAGCGCCCCCGCCGCGCCGGCGGCCCCCTCGGCCGGCAGCATGCCCTCGGCGACGATGACCAGGCGGGCGTCGGGCGGCAGGGCGGCCAGCACGCCCTCGGCCTCGGCCGGCAGCAGCCACGCGCAGACCGGGTGCGGCAGCCAGAGGCGGGCGCCCGCAGGCAGGGGGGGGAGGAGGGGTGCTGGGGGGCTGATCGCAGCGGGCGGGGGATCGGCGGGCGGCGCCGCAGGAGGTGGCGCCGTCACGGCGTCGACCTTGGCCCACCGCACGCCGATCCCGACGCTGGCCGCCTCGGCCCCCGCCGCGCCGGCCCAGAGCCGCGCCTCGAGCTCGAGGCCAGGCACCCAGCCGCCGGCCGGCGGCGCGGGGCGCAGCGGCTGGACCCAGCCCAGGCCGAGGTGGGCCCGGCCGGCCACCCCAGGCGACAGGGCGAGCGCGTAGCCGCCCCCGACCGCCGGCCCCGACCGGCGCCCGAGCCGCAGCGCCGGGCCGCCCCGCAGGGCCGGGGCGCGGTCGGGGCCCCCGCCGCGCCCGAGGGGGACCGCCTGCAGGTCGATCTCGGCGGCGACGCCGGGCAGGGGCCGGGCGCCGGCGCCGAGGCCGAGGCCCG
>JBJONS010000437.1:0-3039 GCA_046051725.1 Pseudomonadota bacterium
GAGCCCGCATACCGCGCCTATACACAAGCCGACCTCGCCACGTGCGTCGTGGGGGCGGTCGCCTGGGCGCGCACGCAGGCGGTGGTCGATTCGTCTGCGCCGCTGGTGCTGTACGGGCACAGCGAGGGCGCACTGGTGATGCTCGACGTGCTGGCGCGCCTCTCGACCACCGACGGCAGCCCGGTCGGCGCGGCGCTGCTCTCGGGGACCCCCACCGAGGCCACCGCGGCATCACTGCAGCGGCAGGTGGGCTCGGGCTGGCGAAGCTACAGCCGGGCGATCGAAGAAGGCGACGACGACTTTCTTGTCGAAGAGGTCGGGGTCAGTTCGGCCTCGTTGCGCGACATGTTCGCCGCGCCAGGCTTCAACGGGCACCTGAGCAGCCTGGCCGCGCTGCGCGTCAGCACGCCGATCTCCATGTTTCACGGCGGCAATGACACCGCAGCCGACGCCGCGCACGCCGAGGACACCTTCGTGGCCCGCTGGCGGCGCGTCCACCCCGCAGACCGGCGCCCCCTCGACCTCAGCATGCGGGTGTACCCGGCCTGCGGCCACCTCAACTGCCCCCAGGCCACCCGTGACCTGCTGCTCGTCGCGGTCGCCACGGCAGCGGGCCGCGCAGGCGCGCCTGCGCCTGCCCGGGGCTCCAGCTCTACGGTCGTCGATCTGCCGGTCGCCGAGCCCATCCTCAGCGCAGCCCCCGGCCGCTATGCGGTGCTGGGCCTGCTGCCCTTTGGCAGCGTCGTCGCCCGCGGCGACCAGCTCGTGCTCATGAACCGGGCCCTCCCCGCGGTCACATTGCTGCACCAGGGCGATGGACAGTTCGTCCGCGACGACGACCCGCTCACCGAGGTCAATTTCACCCCATCGCCGCGGCGGCTGACCATTCGCAAGTCGGGCATCACGCTGCCGCTGCGACGCATGGGCCCGCCAAGAGCCCGACACGCCCGCCGGGTCGAGGGCGCGCCGATGCCCGGCCCGCCGTGGCCGCAGGCGGCGCCCACGCCCGCGCAGCCGCTTGCGCCCGCGGCCCCGACGCCACCGCCCCCGGGGCCATAGCTGCACCGCCCGGGTGCGCTGCTCGGGGCGATGGCCCGCGATGCGGGCGCCCCGACCCGCTGAGGCCCACGGGCCCCGTCGCCCAGAGGATGGCGGGGTCGTGCGCGGTGTCCTGCGCGCGGATGGCGGCGGCCTCGTGCCCTTCGAGCACGCACAAGCGCCGGAACAGGTGCGTGGCCGTGTCGGCCATCGACCGCACCGCCCGCTCGCTCACCTGCTGCAGCCCGTGGGCGAGGATGCTCTTCGGACTGCGACGATGTTGTTGAGCTTGTCGATGTCTTCGCCCTGGTAGAGCGTGTCGCGCAGCGCCTTGTGCTGCAGGGCCAAGCTCGCCGCGCGGTCGACGGTGGGCCGCAGCTCGGCGGTGGGCCAGCCCTTGCCGAGCACCGTGGCCGCGGGCGTACGCCCCCCAAAACTGGGGGGTCCGCCCCGACCAACAATCCGTGCCCCACCGGCCGGAGGTCACCATGCCCGCGCCCCGCCGCCGCATCACCCAAGACGAAGACCCTGAGCTGCTCGACATCTGGCGCGCGCCGGAGCAGCCGCTCCCCGCGTGATGCACCGAGAACGGCGTAGTCGGACACTCTCTCCGCTACTGGGCCGACCGCCATCCGCAGCCCGCGGCCATCCGGCTCGTCAAGATGGCCCGACCCGGCCGAGCCACACCCGAGCCACTCCGGCTCACCCTTGACGGGGTGGTGATTGACGTGCCAGACGGCTTCAACGACCAGACGCTCGCCTGCGTCCTGGCGGTGGTGCGGGCATGCTGACCCTACCCTCGTCCGTCCGGGTCTACCTGGCGCTCGACCCGGTCAGCATGCACCTGTCCTTTGACCGCCTTGCAGGCTTGGTCCGCGGGCTCGGTCTCGACCCGACCGGCGGACACCTGTTTGTGTTCGTCAACCGCCCCAAGACCCACATGAAAGTCCTGTTCTTTGACCGCTCGGGGTTCTGCCAACTCTACAAGCGTCTCGAGCAGGGCACCTTCCAGCTGCCCGAGCTCGGGCCGGACGGCGCACCGAAGCGCGAGCTTACGCCCAACGAGCTGGGGCTGATCCTCGAGGGCGTCGACCTCCGCCAGCGCGCGCGCCGCGCGCGCCTCGGGCGCCCGAAGGGCTGAGCCGGCGAGAAGCTGATCCCACAGATCGTTCTCGTCGGTCGGGGTTTTCGCGGGCGCAGAGGCCTGATCCACTCCGGCGCATGCACCGCCCCGACGCGCTCCACATCGCACTGACCCAGGTGGCCGCCCTCACGGCCCAGGTCGCTGCGCTCACGGCCGAGCTCGCCGCTGTCCGCGAGGCCGCGTCCGCGGAGCGGGCCGCGCTCATGACCGCCCTGGAGGCCTCCACCAAGGAGCGGGCCGCCCTCACCGCCAAGATCAACGTGCTGATCAAGCGGATCGACAAGCTCATCGCCGAGGCCAAAAAGGCAGGGAGGCCTGTGCCGACTGAGGGCGACCCCGCGGCTCCCGCGCCGAAGCCCGCCCCCGAGCCGGCGCCCGCGCCCGCCCCCGCGCCGTCCCCGGGGCAAGCCTCGACCCTCGACGACCGGCCCAAGCCCCCGACTGCGCCAGAGAGGGGCCCCAAAAAGACGCGAGAAGCGGCGGAGACGACGCCCCAACCCGAGATTCCCGTCTCCACCGAGACCGTGCGCCCGGACACCTGCGCGCATTGCAACGGGAGCCGTCTGTCCAACAAGGAGACCGACGAGCTCGAGCTCAAGGACTACGTCCCTGGGCACTTTCGCTATCGCAGGGTGGCCCGGGTGAGCTGCCGATGTAGCGACTGCGGAAAGGTGACGACGCCCCCCGTCCCGGGTATGTGTCTCCCCAAGGCGCGGTACACCGCCGGCTTTGCGGCCTGGATCATCTACTGCAAGTTCGCGCTTCACCTGCCCTTGGAGCGTCAGCTTCGCGACTTGGCCCGGATGGGGCACAAGACAACCAACGCGCGCCTCTCCAACATGGTCCTTCGGTGCTTG
>JBJONS010000438.1:0-8701 GCA_046051725.1 Pseudomonadota bacterium
GGTTTCCAAAGGGGGGCCGTTGCGCGCCGCTGCGCGGCGCATCGCCGCGCAACGGCGGCGCGCGGGCCCCCCTTGGCGGGGGTCGCCAGGGGCCGCGGAGGCCCCTGGCCCTGGGGGCCCGGGGGCGGGGCCCGCCCCTGGCATCCACGAACACGACGGTGCCGGACCGCGCACCCGACCTCATCGGCCCAAAGAAGCCCACGGTCGCAGGCAGCGACGCGATCAAGCCGGGATCCCCCACGGCCGCGCAGGCCCCGCCAGGCCAAGGGCCGCGCAGGCCCCCGCCAAGCCAAGAGGCCCCGCCAGGCCAAGAGGCCCCGCCAGGCCAAGGGCCGCGCAAGCCCCGCCAGGCCGAAAACCACCCCGCCAGGGGCGTTGCGGGGGGCGGCGAGCCCCCCGCCCATCGCCTCCTACCCCGTCGGGTCAGCGTGGCTCGATGAGCACCCGCAGCGCGGTCTGGAGCTGCACATCCGGCGGCAGCTGGCCCTTGGGGCCGGCCAAGGGCAGCTCGAGCGGGCCGCTCAGCACGTCGGGGCGCAGGCCGGTGCCCGCCCAGCTGCTGCCGTCGGGCGCCCGCAGCAGGAAGTCAGCGACCTGCAGCACCACCTCGTCGTTGAGCTCGCGCCAGGCGGGGATCGCCACGGTGCCGCCGGTCTCGGTGCCGACCACCCGCACCCGCGCCTGGGCGCTCTGGCGCAGCGCGGCCACGAAGGCCTCGGCGGCGGCTTGGGTGCCGCGGTTCACCAGCAGCACCACGCGGCCCGCGTAGGGCTCGGCCGCGGGCACCACCACCTGCTCGGCGGGCTGACCCCAGCGCTGCTTGCTGCCAAAGCGCGCCCCGGGCTCCAAGAACAGCGCCGCGCAGGCCACCGCCTCGTCGAGCAGCCCGCCCTCGTTGCTGCGCAGGTCGATGACCACCGCCCGCTCGTCGCGCACCTTGTCGACCGCCGCGGCGAGCGCCCGGCCCACGCCCTTGCCGAAGTACGCGATCCGCACGACGGGGACGCCGTCCTGCGCGGTGACCTGCACGCTGCCTTGGTGCCAGGTGCCGCGGGGGACCGCCACCCGCCGCAGCGCGCCGGCGCGGTCGACGTCGAGCCGCACGCGGTCGCCGGTGGTCCGGGCCAACAATTCATGCACCTGCGCTGCTGATAGGCCGGTGAGCGGGCGGTCGTCGATGCCGACGATGAGGTCGCCGCGCGCGATGCCCGCCGCCTCGGCCGGGCCGCCGGGCACCACGTCGGTCACCACGAGGCCCTGGCCGGGCACCACCACGAACTCGAGCGCGATGCCGCGGCGCATGCCGGCGAACCAGGCTTGGCGCTCGCGGGCCTCGGGCGGGCGCAGCGCGGCGTGGATCTGCACCCCGGTCTGGCGGTCAAGCTCGGCCATCATGCCCGAGATCGCGCCCCACTCGAGCACCGCGGGGTCGGGCAGGGTCGGGTACTGCCGCTCGAGCAGCGCCGCCGCCTCTTCGACCGCGGCGCCGAGCTCGCCGGCCCTGGCCCGGGGAGAGAGCGGCCCCAGGATCAGCACCAGCGCGATGAGGTGAACGATGACCGCCGCGCGGAGGCCCAGCGGACGGCGGCGCGGGCGGTCGGTCGCCGGTGCAGGCGCGTGGGAGGGGGCGCGGCTCAGAAGTGCCCCCGCTCCGGCGTGTAGGACACGGTGCGGTAGAGCGCGGGCTCGGCGGGCGGCGGCTGCGCGATGAGCCGATCGGCGCGCTGCAGGTCGCTCTCGAGGCGCTGGACCTGGGCTTGGGCCGCCGAGAGCGCCGCGCTCTGGCGGGCGCCGAAGGCCACCAGCAGCAGCAGGGCCGCGGCGTAGGCGCAGATCGCCGGCAGGCCGACCGCGTGCTGGCGGCGCCACAGCGGCAGCGGCGCGGGGTGGAGGGCGCGGTGGTCCGCCCGCGCCTGCATCGCCTGAAGCTCGGCCTCGAGGCGCTGATCCATCGGCGCCCAGAAGCGCTCGGGGTGCTGGAGGGCGTCGGGCGTCGGCGCCAGCGCCGCGAGGTCCTCTTGCTGCTCAGCGAGGGCGGCGGCCCGCTCGGCGCAGGCGGGGCAGCGCTCGACGTGCTGCTCGAGCCACTGGCGTTCGGCGGGGGCCAGCTCGCCGTCCAGCCAGGCCGCGAGGCGGTCGGCCACGGTCTTGCAGTCCATGCGGTCCACGGGGGCGGGAGGGGGAGGTCGCGTGGGCCGCAGGGTAGCGCAGGGGCGGGCGGCGCAGGCGGCCCCGCGCGCGCCGCGGGGGCGGAGGCGCGCCGCGGTGGGGGGCGGCCCCACGACACACGGCCCGCGGGCCCCCTTCCAGCGTGGGGGCCGCGGGCCGTGGCCGCGCGTTCGAGATCAGGCGGGGGTCATCAGCGAAGGGTCGCCGCCCATGACCTCGAGCAGGCGGGCGCGCGCGCGGGA
Organism: Pseudomonadota bacterium; assembly: GCA_046051725.1. Lineage (GTDB taxonomy): Bacteria > Myxococcota_A > UBA796 > UBA796 > UBA2385 > JAEUKK01. The sequence goes on from JBJONS010000438.1 coordinate 2,412, forward strand.
GAGGCGGGACATGACCGTGCCGAGCTTGATGTCGAGCACCTCGGCGATCTCTGCGTAGGACAGGTCGTCGTAGTAGCGCAGCATCAAGATCTCTTTGTGGTCTTCGGTCATCTGCTCGATCGCCGCGAGCACCTCGGTCCGCCGCTCGCCGCCGAAGATCACGTCGACCTGGTCGGCGTGGGCGCGGTCGGCGAAGGGCACGGTCTCGAGGATGGCGCCGCGGCGGCGGCGGTCGCGCACGTGGTTGAAGCAGAGGTTGCTGGTCACCCGGTAGAGCCACGCCTTCATGCGGAACTCTTCGTCGAAGAAGCGCGTCTCGCGCATCGCCCGGATGAAGACCTCTTGCACGAGGTCATAGGCCTCTTGGCTGTCTTTGACGATGCCCGACGCGTGCCAGAACAGGCGCTCGCGGTGCTTGCGGATGATCATGTCCATCGCGAGGCGCGGGTTGCTGCGGGCCAGCTCCTTGATCTCGGTCTCGGACCACTGATCGGCCTGCGCGGGCGTGACGAGGCGGAGGGGCTGGCTCATGGCATCTCCTGCGGGGCCGCCGCGAGAGCGGCGGAAGGCCGCGGCGTGGCGGCGGTTCTCTGTCGGCGCGGCGCGGAACGTCCGCGGAGGCCCTGACCTTGCACCCGCGAGGGAAGTTCCTCGAAGGTGCCGTCCAGGAGGCCATCTTTGGCGACCGGCGGCGCTGGCTCAACGGCGGCCTGCGCGCGCCCATTCGCGCACCTGCGCACGGTCCGCCCCGTCGTCCTGTCAACAAGTGTCTCGACGGGGAAGGTGCCGTCCCGCGGCGCGGGCGCTCCACGCGCGATGATCACGGCCCCGCGCGGCTCCCGGTCCTGCCGCCGCGTGTTCCACGGGCCCGCTGCGGCTCAGCCGGGCGCGAGCGGGCCCTCGAGCACGTCCCAGGGCGGGCGGGCGCCGGGCTGCAGCGGACCGCCGGCCCGCGCCGCGTCGACCGTCCAGCGGCCGCCCCGGGGGTGGGCGAGGTCGCCCATGCCCGCCGCGGCGTTCCAGTAGACGACCAGCGGCGGCTCAGCGGGGTCGCGGGGCACCTGGCCCGCGGCCAGCGCGCCGCCCAGGGCCGCCGCCCGCTCGGCGGCCAGCGCCGCCGCGGGGTGCTCGGCGGGGCTGAACAGCTCGAGCGCGAAGCTGAACATCGCGCGGGCGTCTTCGCGCTCGCGGCGGCCCTCTTCGGCGAGCAGGCCGAGCCCGAGCCAGGCCAGCCCGAGCTCGACCCGGATCACGAGCGGGGCCTCGACCGGCAGCCCGGCGAGGCGGCGGGTGACCTCGACCCAGGCGCGGTGGGCCCGCGGGAGCTGCCCGACCGCGCGGGCGGCCTCGGCCATGCCGCCCAGCGCCCGCACCACCCGCAGGCTGTGCGGGCCGTCGAGCTGCTCGGCCTGCTCGGCGGCCTCGGTGAAGGCGCGCAGCGCGTCTTGGGGCCGGCCGGCCGCCCGGTAGGCCGAGCCCACCATCAGCGTGCTCATCGCGCGCTCTTCGGGGGCGTCGAGCCGGGCCGAGAGGCTGACGCTGCGCTCGAGCACGGCCACCCCGTCGTCGGTGCGGCCCATGCGGGCGAAGATCACGCCCAAGGTGTGCAGGTCGCGGGCCACGGCGAGGTGGGCGGGCCCGAACGCGACCTCATCGAGGTGCAGGGCGGTCTCGGCCTCGGCGAGGGCTGGCTCGAGCGCGCCCCGGCGCTCGAGCAGCACCGCCCAGCGGTGGCGGGCGGTGGCCTCGGCCCCCGGCGCGTCGGCCGCCGCCAGCGCGCGGAGGACCCAGCCCTCGGCGGCGTCGAGGTCGCCCTGCTGCAGGGCGAGGTCGCAAGCGGCGATGGCCTGGTCCCAGGCGGCGCGCAGCGCCGGGTCTCGCGGCTGTGCCTCGTCGATCATGGCGTCCTCCGCGGCCGATCAGGTGAGGACCGCGCCGGCGGGCTATCCTGGCCGAGCCCCGCGGGCGCCTCCCGCGGGGCGGCGCCCTGCGGCGCCCACCCTCCGGAGCTGCGACATGCGCCCCCGCCTCCTCCCTGCCCGCCGCGCCCTCGCCTTGGTCCTCGTGGCGGCCGCGCCGGGCTGCTACCTCTTCTCCTCCGCCAAGATCGACGAGACCTGCGAGGCGCTCGAGGGTGGCTGCGCGGGCGACGAAGGGTCAGACGGCGCAGACGGCGCCGATCCCGGCGATCTTGACGGCGATGGCTACACCGTCGATCAGGGCGACTGCGACGACGAAGACCCCGCGGTCTCCCCGGCCGCGGTCGAGCGCTGCGACGGCGGCGGGGTCGACGAGGACTGCGACGGCCTCATCGACGACGAAGACGACGCCCCTGAGGGCATCGTCACGCACTACGCCGACCAAGACGGCGATGGCTGGGGGGACGCCGCCGACGCGGCCCAGGCCTGCGCCGCGCCGGCTGGGCGGGCGGTGCAGGCGGGCGACTGCGCCGATCTCGACCCCGGGGTCTCTCCCGACGAGGCCGAGGCTTGCGGCGACGGGCTCGACAACGACTGCGACGGCGTCGGCGGCTGCACCCCTTTTGAGGGCGAGCAGCGGGCCGACCGGGCGGCGGGCGGCGCCATGCTCTGGCCCACGGGGGGCACCGGCTTTGGCATGCAGCTCGCCGACCTCGACGGGGATGGTCGGGTCGAGGTGGCGGTGGCCACCCCCTATGGCGGCGCGGGCTACGGGGGCGTCTACATCGGCCAAGGCGCGCGAGACGCGGTGGTCGACCTGAGCACCGACGCCTGGGGTGCGGTGCTCGGCGACGCGAGCGTCCAGGTGGGCATGGGCGTGGCGCTCGGCCGCTTCCTCGACGGCGGTGACTGGGGGCTGGTCACCATGAACTACAACGGCGACATCTTCCTGTTCGGCGTGGACGACCTGCGCGGCACCACGCTCGGGCCCTGGGACGCGCGCCGGTCGGGCACCGGGCTCTTGCCCGGCTCCGAAGACGGCCAGATCTTCGCGGTGACCGACTTCACCGGCGACGGGGTCGATGAGCTGGTGGTCGGCGCGGCGGGCGTCAACCGCACCGAGTATGCGGGCATCGTGGCCACCTTTCGTGGCGGGGTCAGCGACGAGCTGAGCGCGACCGCGGCCTACGGCGCCATCTTTGGCCGGCGCGCGGGCTCGAGCGGTTTTGGCGCCAGCGTGGGGGTCGGTGACCTCACCGGCGACGGGCTGCCCGAGCTGCTGGCCGGCGACCCCTGGGGCTACGTGGCCGAGACCGACAGCTATGACGGCTACCTCACGGTGTTCGACAGCAGCGCGGTGCGCGGCGTGAGCAGCTCAGAGGACGCCGATCTGACGATCATCGGCGGGGGCCTCGGCGAGGGCGTGGGCTGGCAGCTCGGCGTCACCGACGTGAACGGCGATGGCTACAGCGATCTCTACACGTCGCTGGCCAACGCCGGCGAGACGGTCGTGTTCACCAGCCTCGCGAGCGGCGTCGCCAGCGTGTCAGAGGCCGATCTGCGCTTCTCGTCCGGCCTGTCCTTCGGCGCGAGCGGCCTGTGGGCCGGCGATCTGAACGACGACGGTGAGGCCGATCTGGTGCTCGGCAGCCTGATCGACGACCGTGCCGCGGCCTTCGGCGGTTCGCTCTCGGTGCGCTACGGCCCGCTGCGGCCGGGCACGTACACGGTCGGCGAGGGCGACGCCCTGCTCTACGGGGCGACCGAGTACGGCTACTTCGGGTTCCGCTCGGCGCTCGGCGACGTCGACGGCGACGGCGGGCTCGACATCGTCGCCCGGGGGGCCGAGGGGACCGCCTTCTTCTTCGGCGGCGGCTTCTAAGCGCCGCCGCGCGGGGACCTCAGCCTGCGCGCGGGCCCGGCCCACGGGCAAGCCGGACCGGGGCCCCAAACGACGCGACCCGGCCGCGCGGGCCGGGTCGGGCAGGGAGCGCTGCGCGGGGTCGCAGGACCCCGGCGGGCGCTCAGTCACACTGCTCGTTCTCGAGGCCCGGCGAGCCGGTCTCGGCCATGCCGCTGAGGCGGTTGAGCTGGCTGCACCAGTTGGCGCCGTCGTTGTTGGCGCCCAGCTCGAGGTAGTCGGGGTCGACGCCGGTCGAGTACGCGGGCACGTACCAGTCGCCGGTGTAGTGCAGCCAGTCGATCTCGACCCCGTCGGGGCGGGTCAGCACCAGCTCGTCGGGGCCGTTGGCCAGCGCGATGCCGCTTCCCGACCACTCGCGGTAGAACCAGCCGTCGCAGGGCACGCCGCCGTTGACGCGGGGGTCGGTGTCGGCGCAGAGCACGACGTAGGAGCGGGGCTCGACGATGAGGGTCGACAGCACCCACTGGTCGAAGTCATCGTCGTGGAAGCTGTAGCCGCCCAGATCGATGCGGAAGTCCGAGGTGTTGTACATCTCGATCCACTCGCCCACCTCGTCTTCGACCGCCTGCGGGTTGACCATCATCTCGGTGAAGACGAGGTCGCCCTCTTCGGCGGGCACCGGATCGGGGTCGGGCTCGGGCTCGGGGTCAGGGTCGGGCTCGCCGGTGTCGATGGCCGGCTCGGCCAAGGTCACGGTGATGGTGGCCGCGCCCGCGTCGCCGTCGGCGTCGACCACGGTGAGCGTGATCTGGTGCTCGCCGTCGGACAAGGCCGAGGCGACGAGGATGCTGCGGCCGTCGGCGCTCAGCGCGCCGCTGAGCGGGCCGTCGACCGAGCTCTCCCACGAGAAGGCGAGGTCGGCCGCCGGGGTGGTGGCGTCGGAGCCCAGGCCCTCGAAGGTGATGCTGCTGCCCGGCGCGGTCTCGAAGCCGTCGTAGGGGCTGACGATCTGGACCTCGGGCGCGCTGATGGGGCCGCGCACCTCCCACTGGGCGGTGTCTTCGCCGAGCTCGCCGTCGATGTCGACCGCCCGCAGGGTCGCGGTGTAGGTGCCGATGTCCATGCCGAGGATCGGCAGGTCGAGCGCGACGTTGCCGTCGTCATCGACGTCGGCGGCGACCTCGCGGCCGTCGGGCAGCACCCACGAGACGGTCAGCTCGGTCGGAAGGTCGTGCTCGTCGCTGACCACGCCGCGCAGCGGGATGTCGAGGCCACCCTGGCGGAAGACGTCGCCCTCGGCCGGGCCGAGCACGTCGGCCACCGGCGGCTCGTAGATGCGGTTGAGCTTTTGGCTGCTCTGGCAGCCGGCGGCGAGGAGCAGGGCCGCGGCGGTGAGCGCGCGGACCGGCGAGGGGGTGGAGGACGACCAGATCGTAGGCATGGACCACTCCTGGCGCGAGGGTATCGCAGCCCCCACGCACCTGCCCTGTCGCGGGCGGCTCCGCGGGAAAACTTCACCATCCCGCCGTCGGTTGACGAGGATGGCGTCGGCAAGGCCATGCTCTATGTGTCAGGCCGCGCGAGGCGGGCGCGGGGGCGGCGCTGGGCTAGTCCCGCGGCGGAGGTCCCATGCCCCTCGCCTTTGCCCCCCGCGCGCGCCGCGTCGCCGCCCCCCTGCTCTGCGCGCTCGCGCTCGGCTGCGGCGCCGCCGACGCCACGCCCGCTGCCACCCCTTCGACCCCTTCCAAGTCCGCCGGAGCCGCCGTGTCCACCGCCGCCCCTCAGTCTCTGCCGCTGGTCGCCCTCAGCGGCCAGCCCCTCGACAACAAGCTGCTCGAGGGCAAGGTGGTGCTCTTCGTCAACGTGGCCAGCCAGTGCGGGTTCACCGGCCAGTACAAGGGCCTGCAGAAGCTGTCCGAAGACTACGCGGCCCGCGGGCTGGTGGTGGTCGGCGTGCCCTGCAACCAGTTTGGCGCCCAAGAGCCGGGCAAGCCCGAAGAGATCGCCAGCTTCTGCCAGATGAACTACGGCGTCACCTTCCCGCTGCTCGAGAAGCAAGAGGTCAACGGCGGGGGCCGCAGCGCGCTCTACGCCGCGCTGGTCAGCAGCCCGGCGGGCGGCGGCAAAGACATCGGCTGGAACTTCGAGAAGTTCCTGGTCGGTCGCGACGGCAAGGTCGTCGGCCGCTACCCGAGCCGGGTCGCGCCGGACGCCGCCGAGCTGAAGACGGCCATCGAGGCTGCGCTCGGGGCCTGAGCCACGGCGGGCGGCCCTGGGCGCCAGCGCGCCTCCCGCGCGCTCGCCCGCGGCCCCGGCCGGGGCGCCGCCTGCGGCGGGCTCCCCGGCCGCGCGGGCTCGGTCGCTGCGCGACCGCCGCTGCGCGGCGCGCGCCGTCCGCGCGGGCGCATTCTTGGGGTGTCTTTTTCTGGTTGTGCGGGGCTGACGCTCGGGCTTTGGCCTCGATCGGTTCGCGCGGTTGAGCGCGAGCGCGCCGTTCATGCTGGGGG
>JBJONS010000439.1:0-6402 GCA_046051725.1 Pseudomonadota bacterium
TACGCCTCGGCCCGCCTCAACGCGCTGCCCTTCGATCAGTACAGCGACAACTACGTGTTTGACCACGAGGTCCTCGCGGCGCTGCTGCACAGCGGCGCGCAGATCGGCGAGGCGCCGGTGCCCGCCCGCTACGACGAGACGGTGCGCTCGATCCCCCCCTTGCGGGCGGTCCGCTACGGGCTGGGCTGCCTGCGGACGTTGATCTGGCCGCCAAGGTCAGCGGCGCCGACCGAGAGCCCCCGGCGCGGCGGGCAGGCCAGCCGGAGGACACCGGGCGCGCCGCCGCGCGACGCCTGACGATTCGTGCACAAAAGCCCCCCAAGCGGGCCTCTGGGCTGGGCACACTGCGGGCACCCCAAAGCGCACCCCCGCGGAGCCCCCATGCAGCCTCCCCCGCACGGCAGCGACCTCCCCCTGCACCACCAGCTCGCGGTCCTCTGGGCCGCCGACCCCGGCCTGACCCTCCCCGAGGCCGCCGCCCGCCTCCAGCGGCCCGAGGCGCTGCTGATGGCGGCCCGCGTGGGCGCCGACGTGGTGCGCCTGGACACCGATTGGGCGGCCCTGCTGCGGGGCTTGACCGGGCTCGGCACGCTGACCGTGCACGTCGACTGCCGCATGGGCCTGCACCGCAAGGTCGTCGCGCTGAAGGACATCGGCGCCGCCGACATCACCGCCATCTGCCGCGGCGAGCAGACCGAGCTGCGGCTGCTGCTGTCCCGCTGGGCCGCGGGCTACGCGGTCTGTACCCCCGGTGTTCCGGCCTCTCCGGTCGGCCTGCACCTCTATGACCGGCACGGCGACAGCGCGCTGCGGGTCCTGCTCTCCGCCGGCAGCGACCGGGCCGCCTTCGCCCGCCTGGTGGCCAAGCACCGCGCCGCCGACCAGCGGGCCACCCCGCCGAGCGAGCCGCTGCCCACGCCCCCCGTCGAGCAGCAGCCATCGGTGGGCGCCGAGCAGCTCCGCGCCGAGTGGCAGGCGCTGCGCGACGCCCGCGACTTCTTCCGCCTGCTGCAGCGGCACGGCCTCAGCCGGGCGCAGTGCTACCGCCTCGTCGGCGACAGCTTCGCCGAACAGATCAGCGTCGCTGGCGTGATGGAGGCGCTCGAGCGCTGCTCCGCCGAGGCCGTCCCGCTGAGCCTCGCGGTGGGCAACCGCGCCGCGATCCACGTCCACCAGGGCGTGATCGAGTGCATCAGCCGTGTCGGCGCCCTCTGCGCGATCACCGACCCGGGCCACACGCTGCTGCTGCACCTCGACCGGATCGACAGCGCGTGGGTTGTGCACAAGACCGGCCTCGAAGGGCCACAGACGACCATCGAGCTGCTGAGCCCGCAGGGTGACGTGGTGGGGACCATCCGGCCCGCCGCGCTCAGCGACTGGCGCTGGCGCCGCCTGACCGCCCACGCCGCGCTGCGCCACCCGGTCGGCTAGCCCGCCGGCCGATCAGCCCTCGGCCTCGGCCTCGACCCGGGCCTGGTGGGCCTGCAGCAGGGCGCGCAGCTCGAGGCGGTTGTTCCGGCGCAGCTCGGCCTCGTGCTGCCGGCGCACCGCGAGGGGCGCGGGCCCGGGGTCGAGCGCGGGGACCTGCACGGGCCGGCCCCGCTCGTCGAGCTTCACGAAGGTCAGGTAGGCGCTGCAGCAGTGCTGGCGCAGGCCGGTCGCGGGGTCCTCAGCGTCGACCCGCACCCCGACCTCCATCGAGGTGCGCCACGCCTGGTTGACCCGGGCCTGCAGCACCACGACCATGCCGCGCCGCACCGGGCGCAAGAAGTGGAGCTGGTCCATCGACGCGGTCACCACCGGACCGCGGCAGAAGCGCTGGGCGGCCACCGCCGCGCAGATGTCGACCCAGGCCGCGATCTGGCCGCCAAAGGCGTCGCCGAGCGCGTTGGTGTGCCCGGGCAACAAGATCTGGGTCATCTCGGTCAGGGTGCGGTCGCCCAGCACCCGGGCCTCTGCCCCCTCCGCGCCGCCCGTTGTGCCCTCGCTCATCTCCACCTCCCGCCCGCGGCTATCGCGCCGCCGCCGCCCGCCGAGCGCCGGCCCACTGGCCCCAGAGCTCGGCCAGCCCCGCGGGGATGTCCTCGGGATCGCCGATCTGGTGGCGGATCAGGCCGCAGGACGCCCAGACCGCCGCAGGCAGCGTCGCCACCTGGGGTGGGCGGCCCATCTTGATGAGCTCGGCGCTGATCGCCGCCTCCCGCGCGAACAGCGCCGCGGCGCGCCGCGGGTGGGAGTGCAGCACCGGCGCCCCGACCGCCCGCACCAGCCGCCGGCCCAGGCTCCACCAGGCGTCTTCGGCGATCGGCGCCGGGGCCAGGGGCCGATCCCGCAGCGCCGCGGTCCGCCAGATCGTCGCCACGTGGTCGGCCTGGGGGGCCGGACCGGGCCAGGGCGGCGTCCATTGGCGGATCCGCGCGCGGGTGATCGGATCGGCGTCGGGCCAAGGGACCTGGCGGCAGACCGCCCCGTCCGCCCCCGCGGCGGTGAGGGCGCGGACCGCGGCGGCCGCCCAGCCCGCGCCGAGCGGGCGGGCGTCATCGCTCACAAAGGCGACCAGCGCGGTGTCGACCTGCGCGAGGGCCGCGGCGCGGGTGGGGCCGTGGCCCCGCCAAGGCAGGCGCAGGGCCCGGACACCCGGGGGGAGCGGCGGCGCGACCGGCCCGTTGACCACGACCACCACCTGCACGGCCGGACGCTGGGCGAGCAGCGCCGCCAACCCCCAGGGGATCGTGCGCTTCTCGGTGGGGATGATCACGGTGAGCGGGAGCGGGGGCCCCGCTTCGCCCGGGGGAGCGCCGAGGCGCAGCCAGGGAGAGGCGACCGGCGCGCCCCGGACCGCCGAGAACAGCGGCGCGAGGTGGTCGATCGGCAGGGCCGGCAAGGTCGGAGGATCGCGCAGATCAATGTCAATCTCGCGGTCTTCGCGGAGGGCCTGGGCCAAGGCCCGCGCGGCCGGATCGCCGGTCAAGGCCGGGCGCAGCGGGCGCGGTGCCAGGCGACGGTCGCGGCCAGCCCCACCGAGAACGGCGTGCGCGGAGCCCACCCCAGCCGGTCGCGCGAGGCCCGGTCGTCGAGCGCGTAGGCCGCGTCTTGGCCAGGCCGGGCCGGGCCGCTGCGCACCGGGACCCCACCGCAGCGCTCTGCCACCGCCTGGGCCACCGAGAGGTTGGTCCGCGGATCGCGCCCCGCGAGGTGATCGACGGCCCCGGGCTCAAAGTGGTCGAGGGCCGCCAGCAGCCCGGCCGCGCAGTCCTCGACGGCGAGCCAGTCCCGGGTGGGGCTGCCGTCGCCGTGGATCACGACCACGCCCTGCTCGACCGCCATGCGGACCCAGCAGGGGATCGCCTTCTCGGCGTGCTGGCGCGGCCCATAGTTGTTGGTCGTGCGGACCAGGGCCACCGGCAGCCCAAAGCTGTGCCGCCAGGCCCAGAGCAGCGCCTCAGCCGCCGCTTTGCTCGCCGCGTAGGGGTTCCCCGGCCGGTGCCGATCCCCCGGAGCGAAGGCCACGCCCGCCGGCGCGGCCCCGAAGACCTCGTCGGTGCTCATGTGGAGGAGGCGGGGCAGGCCGACCCGGCGGGCCGCCGCGAGGACCGCCGCGGTGCCGTCGACGTTGGCCCGCAGGAAGGAGCGGGGATCGCCGAGGCTGCGGCTGACGTGGCTCTCGGCGGCGAGGTGGAGGCAGGCGTCCACGCCGTCCATCGCCGCGCAGACCGCCTCTTCATCATTGATGTCAGCGACGATCAGCTCAAGGTCGAGGCCGCTGAGGTGGGCGCGCTCGCCCCCAGTCCGCAGGGCGTCGAGCACGCGCACCGCGTCGCCCCGGGCCCGCAGCGCGCGGACCACGGCACTGCCGATGAACCCAGCCCCGCCCGTGACGAGCACCAGCCCCACACCCCACCTCCGACCCGCGCGCCACGGCGCCCCGCGCCGCGCGCCCGCGAGCCGGCGCTGCCACCACCGAAAAAGCGCCCTGCAGGATAACCTCTCCGCGCGCGCCGTCGGGTGCCCGCGCTGCGGTGCCGCGACCTCGCCCCGCCTTGTGCCAGAGTCTGGCCGACCGGCGGCCGAGCACGCCGCATCCCTTCCGTCGAGGTCTCCGCGCAGATGTCCGCCCGCCGCCCTGTCGCCGTGCTGCTCAGCCTGCAGGCGGTCGCGCTGCTGCTGCTCACCGCGGCCGCCACCGCCACTTGGTGGAACGAGCGCGCGACCGTCGGCGCGCAGGTCGACTCGATCCAGCGGCGCGCCCGCGAGATCCGCGGGCAGGCGTCCGTGGCGGCCCTCGAGCCCTACGCCTACGGCAGCGACCGCGACCCCAAGCACATCGTCGCCGCCGAAGAGGCGGTGGCCAAGGCCCGCGGGCTGGTCGACAGCCTCGCCCAAGACATGCCGGCCCAGGCTCCCGCGTTCGTGAACATGGGCGGGGCGCTCGCCGACATGACCGAGGTGATCGCGGTCATGGGGCGGGTCTCGCCCACAGCCGACCTCAGCGGCGCCCTGGCCGAGCTGACCGCGGCCCGCCTCGAGCTCGGGGCCAGCCTCAGCGTGGTCGAGGACGCGTCCGCGGCGCTGTCCCGCGATCACTTCGACCGCTACATGCAGATCAACATGCTGCTGTGGGGCGGCCTGCTGTTGACCATGCTGGCCACCGGCCTCGCGGCCCGCCGCGGCGCGGTCGCCAACGATCTCGAGGTCGAGCGCGAGCAGCGGCAGGTCAACCGCGGCCTCGCCGAGGCGCTCGACTCCGCGGTCGAGGGCAAGGCCGCCGAAGAGGGCGGGCAGCTCCGTCCCGTCGAGAGCTTCCGTCCGGTCTACGACGCGGTCACCCGCACCATCGCGCTGCTGGCCGACCTGCGGGCCCAGAACCTCAAGATGCAGCGCCGCACCAGCTTCCTCAAGGACATCCAGGACGCCCTGTCGATGACCGAGACCGAGGATCAGGTGATGTCGACGGCCTACCGGGCCGCCAACCAAGCCTACCCGGCCGCTGACTTTGCCATGCTGCTCGTCGATCCCGGCAAGGGGCGCATGGCGGCCCACCGAGACGAGCAGAAGCGCCCCTGCGGCGTGGCCAACCCCGAGCAGTGCCCCGCGGTGCACAAGGGCCGCACCTTGCACCACAAGGGCGGCGACGGGCCCGAGACCCTCGCGCGCTGCCCCCACATCCGCGAGCCCGGCGTCAGCGTGAGCTGTGCGCCGGTGCACGTGGTGGGCAACCCGGCGGCGATCGCCCAGCTCAGCCGCTACCAGGTGGACGAGACCGGCTTTGACGACCTCGAGGCCCTCGCGCTCGCGGTGGCGAGCCGTCTGGGCGTCGTGCGCTCCCTCGCCGAGCGCGAGCTTGAGGCCGGCACCGACCCGCTGACCGGCTTGGCCAACCGGCGGATCCTCAACGACCGCCTCGCCGGGCTCGACTCTGCGAACATCCCGTACACGGTCGTGCTCTGCGACCTCGACCACTTCAAGCGCCTCAACGACACCTATGGGCACGACGTCGGCGACAAGTGCCTCGTGACCTTCGCCGAGGTGCTGCGCCGGGCCTGCCGCGACAGCGACGTGCCCTGCCGGCTCGGCGGCGAAGAATTCGTGCTGCTGCTGCCCGGCGCCAACATGAAGGCCGGCCTCAGCGTCGCCCTGCGGATCCGCACCTTCCTGGCCGAGGCCAGCGCGCGCATCCAGCTGCCCTACACGGCGAGCATCGGCGTCGCGAGCAAGCCTGACCACGGGAACAGCGGCGAGGCCGTGCTCCGGGCCGCGGACGCCGCGATGTACGACGCCAAAGAGGGCGGGCGCGACCAGGTGGTCCCGGCGCGCGCCTTGCCGCTGCTCGAGGCCGCGCGCTGATCCACGCCGTGCGCCGCGCTCGGGGCGCTGTCCCTCAGGGTCGGCGGGCCTGGGTCCCCCAGAGGCCGTCACGACAACGGAGGTCCAAGGCGGGCTCGCCGCTCGCAGGCCGACAACCCGCGTTGGAGCGGCTCGCTTCGCCGCCGCACGCCGGATAGGGGACGCGCGAGACCCCAACGCGCGCCGGAGACCCCGTGGCCACCATCCTGTCGGTTGAAGACATCCCCGAGAATCAGCTGCTGATGAAGCGAAAGCTCGAGCGCGCCGGTCACACCGTGCTGATCGCCGAGAACGGGGTCGAGGCCATCGCGGTGGCCCGCAGCGAAGCGGTCGACCTCATCTTGATGGATCTGAACATGCCGGTGATGGACGGCTTCGACGCCACCCGCATCCTCAAGTCCCAGGCCGGCACCCAGCACATCCCCGTCATCGCGGTCAGCGCCTACGTGAACCTGCAGGCCGAGGCCACCGCCGCTGGCTGCGACGCCTTCCAGGGCAAGCCGATCGACTGGCCGAGCTTCCTCGACCGGGTCACCGCGCTCATCGCCGGCCACAGCG
>JBJONS010000440.1:0-5679 GCA_046051725.1 Pseudomonadota bacterium
GAGCTCGGGTACGCGGCGGTCGACTTGGCGCGCGCCGCCCGGACCGGCGACCCAGAGGTCGTCTTCGGTGAGGGCAAGAGCGCCGCGCAGATCGAGGGCGTGCTTCGCGCGCTGGCGGCGGCCGGCCAGCCGGGCCTTGTGACCCGGGTGGATCCTGAGAAGGCGGCGGCCCTCTGCGCGGCCCTGCCGGGCCTGGTGCACCACCCGGTGCCCCGCTTGCTGCACCTGCCCGCCGGCCCGCCGGCGACCCCGCAGGGCCTGGTCGTGGTGGTGGCCGCGGGCACCAGCGACCTGCCGGTGGCCGAAGAGGCCGCGGTGACCGCCAGCCTGCTCGGCTGCGCCGTGCACCGCGTGGTCGACGTCGGCGTCGCCGGGCTGCACCGGCTGCTGCGCCGGGTGGACGAGCTGCGGCAGGCGCGCGTGATCATCGTGGTGGCGGGCATGGAGGGCGCGCTGCCCAGCGTGGTGACCGGGCTCGTGACCTGCCCCGTCATCGGGGTGCCCACCAGCGTCGGCTACGGCGCGAACCTCGGCGGGCTCACCGCGCTGCTCGGCATGGTCAACTCCTGCGCCGCGGGCCTCGCCGTGGTGAACATCGACAACGGCTTTGGCGCCGGCCTGATGGCCGCCCGCATCAACCGCCGCGGGGGGGCCTGAGGTGGGACGCCGCGTGCTGGTGGTGGACGCCTTCGCGGGCGTCTCGGGCGACATGATGGTCGCGGCCTTGCTCGACCTGGGCGGCGATCTGGCCTCGCTCGAGCGCGCGCTGCAGGCCCTGCCCCTGCGCGGATGGGCGCTGCGCCGCGGGGTGGTCACCCGCGGGGCCTTCGCCGCGGCGCGCTTCGAGGTGCTGGCGGTGGGCGATCCGGGCCTCGCCGGGGCCGAGCCGGCCGGCGCGCACGACCACAGCCATGACCACGGGCACGAGCACGGGCACGGGCACGACCACGGGCACGACCACGGCCCAGGGCCGGCGGCGCTGGACCCCGGCCCGCTGGCCGGCATCGTGGCCGAGGCCGAGCCGGCCTTCCCCGGCCAGCCGCACCGCCCCTGGCGGGTGATCCGCCGCCTGCTCGAGGAGGCGCCCCTGCCGCCCCGGGTCCGGGCCCGCGCCCTCGCCGCGTTCACCCGGCTCGCCGAGGCAGAGGCCCGGGTCCACGGCAGCCTGCCCGACGACGTGGTCTTTCACGAGGTCGGCGGCGTCGACGCCATCATCGACGTGGTGAGCGTCGCGCTGCTGCTCGAGCAGCTCGGCGTCGACGAGCTCATCGGCGGCCCCCTGCCCATGGGCCGGGGCCTCAAGCGCAGCGCGCACGGCACCATGCCGCTCCCGCCGCCGGCCACGCTCTTTTGCCTCGAGGGCTGGCCGCTGTGCGCGGGCGTCGACGGCATGGAGCAGGTCACGCCCACCGGCGCGGCCATCCTCGCCGGGATGGCGACCCCCGGCCCGATCCCGCACCTGCGCCTGATCGGCGTGGGGCACGGCGCCGGTCGCGCCGATCCGGCCAGCCACCCCAACATGCTCCGCCTGCTGCTCGGCGCGCGCGAGGACGCGGGCAGCCTCGAGCAGGTCGACGTGCTGGTCGCCACCATGGACGATCTGAGCGGCGAGCACCTGCCCACCTTGCTCGAGGCGCTGCTGGCCGCCGGCGCGCTCGACGCCGCGGCGACGCCCTGCCTGATGAAGAAGGGCCGGTCGGGCCACCGGATCGAGGTCGTGGTGGCGCCAGCCCAGCGCCCCGCCGTCGAGCGCGCCCTGCTGCGGCACGGCAGCACCTTCGGCCTGCGGCGCCAGCGGGCCGACCGGGCCCTGCTCAGCCGGCGCCTCGCCCGGGTCCAGACCGAGTTTGGCGAGATTAGCGTCAAAGAGGGCCTGCTCGACGGTGAGCTGGTGCAGGTGGCCCCCGAGTTCGAAGAGGTCGCCGCCCGCGCCCGGGCCAGCGGCGCGCCGGCCCCGGCGGTCCACCGGGCCGCGCTGGCCGCCCACGCCGCCGGCCGGTGGGCGCCTTGACCGCCCCGCAGCCCCTGGTGCTGGTCGGCGCGGCGCCGCCCGCGCTCGCCGATCGCCTCACCGCCGCGGGCTTCGCCCTGCGGCCCCCTGGCGTTGACGCGGATGACACCGTAGCGCTCGTCGTCTTCGCCGATCCGCTGGCCCGAAGCTGGCTGGCTGGGGCGGCCCCGGCGCTGGCCGTCGCGCTGCTGCCGGCGGGCGCGTCGGCCGCGCTGGTGGACGAGGCGCTGCAGCACGGCGCACTGGACACGGTCCTGGTCGACGACCCCGCGCTGGAGGCGCAGCTGCGCCTCACCGCCCGGCAGGGCGCGGTCTGGCGCGGCCGGTCCCGCCGCGAGGCCGCCGCGCTGCAGCGGGCCTGGGACGAGCTGGCCAGCACCCGCGACCTGCTCAGCCGCCTGGTCGACACCGCCCCCATCGGCGTGCTCGCCTTTGACACCAGCGACCGGGTGCTGATCTTCAACGCTGCGGCCGAGCAGATGCTCGGCGTCGACGCCGGCCTGGCCCGGCAGCAGCTCCGGATGGATGACATCTATGTCGATGATCGGGAGGGGGTCTCCCTCAGCGAGCGCCTCCGCAGCGCCCCGCAGGGGGCCCTGCTCGGCCTGCGGGTAGGCCTGCGCGCCCGATCCGGTGAGCGGGTGCCGGCCGCGCTGAGCGCCGCCGAGGTCTACTCGGCCGACGGGCAGCTCCGGGCCGCGCTGCACCTGCTGGTCGACCTGCGGCCCTTGCTGGCCCTCGAGGCCCGGGCCGAGCGGGCGGCCGCCGATCTGGTCGAGGGCGAGCTGCGGTCCGAGCAGCTCGACAGCGCCCTCCGGCAGCTGCAAGACCTCGCCCAGCCCCTCACCGCGCTCACCGGCATCGTCGACCTGCTCCTCGACGAAGAGCTGCCCGTCCGGCCCCGCCAGTGGCTCGAGCGCGCGGTGCCCCAGCTCGAGCGCCTCGCCGCGGGCCTGCGGGTGGTCCACGCCCTGCCCTGGCCCCGCCCGCGCTCGGGCGGCCGCGCCCCGGTCCGCCCCGGTGCGCCGGTGGACCCGCGCGGGCCCTGATCCAGGTCGCATGGCGCGCTTCCGGTCCGCGCTACGCTGCCCCGACCGGGGCCGGGACCGCCCCGCCCGCCGCCCCGCGCCACCGAGGAGCACCCCATGTCCGCCGCGTCGACCTCCGCCCCGCGCCCGCACAAGACCGCGCTGCTCATGCTCGCCCTCGATGAGCGGGACCCGTCCGTGGTCGACGCGCTGGTCGCCGCCCACACGCGGCTCGGCGTCCACAACGTCCTGGTGGTGCACGTCGCCGCCCAAGAGCACCTCCCCGAAGAGCTCAGCGCCGGCCTCAGCCCGGGCCAAGTGCAGCGCCCTCCCGCGCTCGACGCCGCGGTCGAGGACCTGCGGGCGCGCCTCGGGCCCCACGTGCGGGTGCGCGGCGAGTTCGGCGTGGGCGATCCCGTCGAGGTGCTCGAAGAGCTGATCCAGGGCCACGACGTCGATCTACTCGTTCTCGGCCGCGACGGCCGGGTCGAGGGCGCCGGCGCGGCCTGGGGCCCCTCGGGCCGCAAGCTGATGCGCGCGGTGAGCTGCAGCGTGCTCGTGGTCCCCGAAGGCGCCCGCTTCGACGGCAAGCGCGCGGTGGTGGGCCTCGACTTCTCGTCCTGTTCGACCATGGCGCTGCAGGCCGCCGTCGAGGTCGCCGACCAGGTCGAGGCGGTCTACCAGTACAACCTCACCGCCGCCGGCTCCGGCGCCATCACCGAGGCGGAGTTTGAGCAGCAGCTCGCCGACAACGCCCGCCGGCACTTTGAGGTGGTCGTGCTCCCCGACCTGCCGACCGAGCGCCACCCGACCCTGAGCCTGCACGCGGGCACCTCGGCGAGCGCGGTGCTGTTGTCCCGCGCCGGCGACGACCTGCTGGTCGTGGGCAGCCGCGGCCTCAGCCGCATCGCGACCGTCCTGCTCGGCAGCACCGCCGAGCAGCTCGCGGGCCTCGCCGTCGGTCCGGTGCTGGTGATCCGGCGGAAGGGCGAGGTGCTCGGCCTGGTCGAGGGCCTCTTCCACCGCTGAGCGCGGCGCCGGCGGGTCGGCCGGCGGGATAGGCGCGACCACCGCTGTGGAGGTCCTTGATGCGCCTGCGCCACTCCGTCATTGGCCCGCTGGTCGCCGCTCTGGTCGCCTTCAGCGACGCGGCCAACGCCGCCACCGATCCGCGCGAGATCCTCGAGAGGGCCGAGCAAGGCCGCAAGGTCGACAACTCGGTGCAGCGCGTCCGCATGGTGCTGGTCAGCCGCGCCGGCGCCGAGCGCGTGCGCGAGTTCGAGCTGAAGGTGCGGCGGGACGGCGCGGCGCTCAAGTCCTACACCCGCTTCCTCAGCCCGGCCGACGTCGCGGGCACCCAGCTCGTGGTGGTCGACCACCCCGACACCCGCGACGAGCAGCTCATCTTCATGCCCGCGCTCAAGCGCACCACCCGGGTGGCGGGCAAGGCGCGCAGCGGCAGCTTCATGGGCAGCGACTTCTCCTTTGAAGACCTCGAGGTAAGCGCGGCCAAGGACGCCACGCACAGCCTGGTCAGCGAAGACAGCGTGGCTTGGGTCATTGACACGGTGCCGGGCCCCGACTCGACCTATGGCCGGCTGCGGACCACCGTGCGCAGGTCTGACAACCTGCCGGTCCGGGTCGACTTCTTCGACAAGGCGGGCAAGCCGCTCAAGTCGCTCGAGGTCACCGCGGTCACCGTGACCGATGGCGTGAGCTTCCCCAAGACCTCGGTCATGACCCACCACGTCGCGGGCACCAAGACCCGGCTCGAGGTGCTCGACAGCCGCAAAGACCTTCCGGTGGCCGAGCTGCCCGATGAGCTGTTCACCGCCAGCTGGATGGAGCGGCACCCCTGAGCGCGCGCCACCGCCAGGGCCGGTGGGCGGCCCTCGTGCTCGGCCTCGGGCTGTCGACCCCTGCGGTGGCCGAGCCCGCGGCGGCGCTGCGCGTCTCGACCCAGAGCCTGCTCGATCCGTGGGACGAGCGCGCCGGGGAAGACCGCGTCGAGCAGTGGACCCGGGCCTCGCTCAGCGCCCAGGCGCCGCTGGGCCCCGGCGTCGTTTTCGCCGACATGCGGGCCCAGCACGTCATCTTGTGGGGGGACGGCGGCCGGGAGTCGGCGCTCGAGCTGCGCCTCGGCGAGGGCGGCTGGCGCGGGCCGGTGGGGCCGGGTTGGCTGAGCGCCGGCAACCTGATGACCCCCGCGGGTCAGCTGGTGGCCCTGAGCCCGCTCGACGTGCTGTCGGGGCGCGACCTGCGCCCGGGCCTCTCGGCCAACCCCGCCGACCTGCGGCTGCCCGCGCCCGGCCTGGTCGTCGAGCTCGGCGAGCGCACGGTGCTGCAGCTCCTCTGGCTGCCGGTGGGGGCGCGCGACCGGGTGCCCTTGGTGGGCACCGACAACTCCCTGATCCGCCAGGGGATGATCGACGGTGCGATCGCCGGGCTGGGCGCGCAGGTCGCCGCGCAGCCCCTCCTCGTCCAGCCGCTGCTGAACGGGCTGAGCGCCGAGCTGCAGCAGGTGGTCGACGGGGTCGACGCCCAGACCCGCCGCGCCGCCGAGGTGGCCCTGCTCGAGTCGCAGCTGCCAGAGCCTGTGATCGGCGCCAGCGACCTCGCCGCGCGGGCCCGCGGCGCGCT
>JBJONS010000441.1:0-9887 GCA_046051725.1 Pseudomonadota bacterium
CCTCTACGAGCGCCTCTCGCGCAGCAACCGCCAAGACGAGAAGCTGGCCGCCGACCTGACCCCCGCCGACGTCAAGCGGGTGCGCGAGGTCGTGCGGGCGATGGGCAAGCTCGACCGCCGGCTGCGCGGCAACGCCGTGCGCGAGATCGAGCAGCCCAAGCGCTTCTACCCCGGTCGTGAAGACCTCGCGCCGCTGCTCGGCCTGGTCGGCCCGGATGGTCAGGGCGCCGCGGGCCTTGAGCAGACCCTCGACCCCCACCTGCGGGGCGAGGTGTTCAAGTACATCCGCTGGCGGGACCGGAAGAACCGGGCCATCAGCTCTGACCAGCGGGCGCCGAAGGCCGGCCACAGCGTCATGTTGACCATCGACCGGCGCATCCAGCACGTGGCCGAAGAGGCGCTCGAGCTGACCATGGTCGAGACCGGCGCCCTGGCCGCCTGGGCCGTCGTCATGGACGTCGGCACCGGCGAGATCTTGGCCCTGGCCAACCGCCCGACCGCCAACCTCAACGAGCGCGGCAGCATCGACTTCGCCCAGGTCAAGAACCGGGCGGTGCTCGACGCCATCGAGCCGGGCTCGGTCTTCAAGCCCTTCGTCGCCGCCGCGGCCATCCAAGAGGGCATGGCCACCGCCGACACGATGATCGACTGCGAGGGCGGGGCCTGGGTCATCGGCCGCAAGGTCATCCACGACGACCACCCGCGGGCCGTGGTCACGCTCACCGACGTCATCAAGTACAGCAGCAACATCGGCACCGCGAAGCTGGCGCTCGACTTGGGGCCGGACCGCACGCTCGACTACCTGCGGCGCTTCGGCTTCGCCCGCGAGAGCGGCCTCAAGATCCCCGGCGAGACCCGCGGCACCATGCGGTCGGCCAAAGAGATCAAGCCCATCGAGCTCGCGACCACCGCCTACGGCCACGGCGTGACCGCCAACGCCATCCAGCTCGCCAGCGCCTACGCCGCGCTGGGCAACGGCGGCCTGCGGATGGAGCCGCGCCTGACCTTGGCGGTGCGCGACGCCGAGGGCCAGCTCGTCGAGCGCTTCACGCCGGTCGAAGACGAGCAGGTCATCGACGCCAAGACCGCCGCCATCACCGTCAAGATGATGGAGTCGGTGGTGGAAGAGGGCGGCACCGGCACCCGCGCCGCGGTGCCCGGCTACGCGGTCGCCGGAAAGACCGGCACGGCCTGGAAGCACATCGACGGCGGCTACTCCGAGACCGACCGCATCGGGTCCTTCGTCGGGGTGATCCCCGCCGACCGGCCCCGCCTGGCCATCGCGGTCATCGTCGACAGCCCGACCATCGGCAGCAAGTACGGCGGCATCGTCGCCGCGCCGGCCTTCTCGACCATCGGCGCCGAGGCGATGCGCATCCTCGGGGTCGACCCCGACCCGACCCGCATGCCCACCGCCAAGGCCGGGTCCAAGGCCCGGCCGGCCGCGCCGCTGACCCGCGAGGTCGGTGAGCGCAGCCTCACCTGGACCGACGACGGCCGGCTGCGGACCCCCGATTTGGGCGGCCTGAGCCTGCGCGACGCGCTGGCCACGGTGCAGGCCAGCGGCCTGCAGATCAACGCCGCCGGCTCGGGCCGGGTGGCGACCCAGAGCCCGCCCCCGGGCACGCCCCTGCGCACCGGCGAGGCCATCTCGATCCGCTTGCGCTGAACAGCGCCCTGCACGTCACGCTCACATTCTTCGCCCCCGTTCCCTCCCCTCCGCCTCGGTCCACGGGGCCCCGCACCCGCAGCCCGCCGACCTCCCCCGGCCGACGGTCCGCGCTCCACGAAGGACCCACGCAAGGACGCTGCTCTCGACGCCCTCCGCCCCGCGCTCGCCGGGGTGAGCGTCCCCCGCCCGCTGCAGCACCCCTCGCCCCCTCCGCGCCGCGCCGCTGCTCCTCCCCCGCACGCCCCTCCGTTGGGGCCCCGTGGACCTCCCCCTCCCCCTCCCCCCGACGCCCCGCGGCGGACGCACCTCGCCCGCCCCGCCCCGCACCCCCTGCACCCGCCGCCGCAGGGCGTCCCCCCTCCCCTCCCCCCGCGCCATGAAGCTCTCGGAACTCCTCGCCTCCGCTGAGGTGCGGTCCACCATTGGCCCCCTCGACCGCCCCGTCCGCGGCCTCTCGCATGACTCGCGAGAGGTCGGCCCTGATGATGTGTTCGTGGCCATCGCCGGCGGCCGGGCCGACGCGCGCCGCTTCGCCGCGGCCCTGCCCTGCGCCGCGGTGGTCTGCGAGGGCCCGGTCCAGACCCTGCCCGGGGTCACGCAGATCGACGTGCCTGACGCACGCCTCGCCCTCGCCGCCCTCGCTGCCGCGCTCTACGGCCACCCGGCGCGGTCGCTGCCCGTGGTCGGCCTGACCGGCACCAACGGCAAGACCACCACGAGCTTCCTGGTCGAGGCCATCGCCGCCGCCGCCGGCCTGCCGAGCCTGCTCATCGGCACCACCGGCCACCGCCTCGCCGGCAAGGCCCTGCCCGCGGCCCACACCACGCCCGAGGCCCCGACCCTGCAGCGGCTGCTGGCCGAGGCCCGCGCCGCCGGCTGCGGCCTCGCCGTGATGGAGGTCAGCTCGATCGGCCTCGCCCAGCGCCGGGTCGACCACCTGCCCTTCGCCGCCGCCGGCTTCACGAGCTTCAGCCAAGACCACCTCGACTTCCACGGCACGATGCAGGCCTACCTCGCGGCCAAGTGGCGGCTGTTCACCGAGCTGCTCGTCGACGATGGCGTCGCGGTGCTCAACTTCGACGATCCCGCCGTGCGGGCCCACCCGCCGCTGCGGCAGCGGGTCTGGGGCTACGGGCGGGCCGCCGACGCGACGCTGCGCATCGAAGACGACGCGGTCATCGACCTGTCCGGCTGCCGGGCCACGGTGCAGACCCCGGTGGGCCGGCTGGCCCTGCGCACCCCCCTGCTCGGCGCCCACAACCTCGAGAACGCCACCTGCGCGCTGGGCCTCGGCCTCGCGCTGGGCATCGACCCGGCCGTCTGCCTCGCCGGCATCGCCGCGGCCGGGGCGGTGCCCGGGCGCCTCGAGCGGGTGCCCGGCGGCGCGGGCGACCCGGTGGTCCTGGTCGACTACGCCCACTCGCCCGACGCGCTCGAGCGCAGCCTTGACACCGTGCGGGCGCTCGGACCCACCGCCGTGCACGTCGTCTTCGGCTGCGGCGGCGACCGCGACCGCGGCAAGCGCCCGCTGATGGGGGCCATCGCCGCCCGCCTCGCCGACCGGGTCACGCTGACCTCGGACAACCCCCGCAGCGAAGACCCCGAGGTCATCCTCGACGAGATCGCCGCCGGGCTGCCCGCCGGCGCCTCGGCCCTGCGCGAGGCCGACCGGGCCGCGGCCATCACCGCCGCGGTGCGGGGCGCCCGCGCCGGCGAGGTCGTGCTCATCGCCGGCAAAGGCCACGAGACCACCCAGACCATCGGCGACCGCACGCTGCCCTTCGATGACCGGGCGGTGGCCGCCGCCGCGCTGCGCTCCTCTTCCCCCTCCGCCCCGGGCGACCGATGACCGGCTCCACCGCGCACCGCTTCACCGCCGACGAGCTGGCCACCTTCACCGGCGGACAGCTGCTCTCCGCCGGCCCCGCTGGCCCGATCACCACCGACAGCCGCAGCCTGAGCGCCGGCGCCTGGTTCGTGGCGCTCAGCGGCGACCGTTTTGACGGCCACAGCTTCCTCGACGCCGCGGCGGCGGCCGGCTGCGCCGGCGCGGTCGGCCAGCGCATGCCCGCGGGCTGGACCCGCGGCTTTGTGCAGGTCCCCGACAGCCTGCGGGCGCTGCAAGACCTCGCCCGCGCGGCCCGGGCCCGGTTCGGCGGCCCGGTGGTCGGCGTCACCGGCAGCGCGGGCAAAACGACGACCCGCGCGATGATCGCGCTGGTGCTCGAGGGCCTGGGCCCGGTGCACCAGACCGTCGGCAACCTCAACAACCACATCGGCGTGCCGCTGACCCTGCTCGCCGCGCCGGACCAGGCCGCGGCCTGGGTCGTCGAGATGGGCATGAACCACCTCGGCGAGATTGACCTGCTGCAAGACATCGCCGGGCCGACGGTGCGCCTGATCACCAACGTCGGCGCCGCCCACCTCGAGGGCCTGGGCAGCCTCGAGAACATCGCCCGGGCCAAGGGCGAGCTGTTCGACGGCGCCCGCCCCGGCGACATCTGCTGCGTGAACGCCGATGATCCGCGGGTCCGGGCCCGGCCGATCCCGCCTGGCGCCCTGATCCTGACCTGGGGCGCCCTGCCCGGCGTCGACGTGCGCCTGACCGAGGCCCAGGTCGACACCGCCACCCTGCGGACCCGCGTCCGCATCGAGACCCCCAACGGGGCGCTGCGGGCGGTGCTGCCGAGCCCCGGCCTGCACCTCGCCGCCAACGCCGCCGCCGCAGTGGCCTGCGGCGTGGCCCTGCGCCTGCCGCTCGACGGCATGGCCGAGCGCCTCGAGGCCTACGCCCCGGTCGGCATGCGCCAGCGGGTCGAGCACCTCGACAACGGCCTGCTGGTCATCAACGACGCCTACAACGCCAACCCGCCGAGCATGGGCGCCAGCCTGCGGACCTTGGCCGGCCTGCCCGGCCGGCGCTTCGCGGTGCTCGGCGACATGCTCGAGCTCGGCAGCTACGCCGCGCAGGCCCACGCCGAGGTCCTGGCCATGGCCATGGACCTGCGCCTCGACGGGGTCGTCGTCTTCGGGCCCCACTTCGCCGCGGCCGCCGCCGACCGGCCCGCCGACGCCCGCCCGCTGGTGGCCGCAGACGCCGAGGCCGCCGCCGCCCTGCTCCGCCCCGGGCTGCAGCCGAGGGACGTCATCCTGCTCAAGGGCAGCCGCGGCAGCGCCGCCGAGCGCGCCCTGCCTCCCCTTCGCCTCGCGCTGGAGCGCTGATGCTCTACCACCTCCTCAGCCCCCTCGCTGAGCAGCACCCCTTTTTCAACCTGTTCCGCTACATCACCTTCCGGGCGACCTGGGGCTTGGTGACGGCCCTGGCCATCTGCTACCTCATGTTCCCGTCCTTCATCCAATGGATGAAGAACAAGCGGATGGAGCAGATCATCCGCGATGACGGCCCCCAGAGCCACATCGAGCAGAAGGTCGGCACCCCGACCATGGGCGGCGTGCCCATGATCGCGAGCATCACGCTGTCCACGCTGCTCTGGGCCCGCCTCGACCAGCCCCTGGTCTGGATGGCCCTCATCGTCTTCTGCGGGTACGGGCTCATCGGTTTTGTCGACGACTGGAAGAAGGTCATGCAGCGCAACGCGGCGGGCCTGGCCGGTCGCTACAAGATGCTCGGCCAGTTCGGCATCGCCGGGGGCGTGCTCGGCTGGGGCTACGCGACCGGGGTCATCGAGCCGAGCCTCGCGCTCCCCTTCTTTAAGGACGCGACCATCCAGTTCGACGCCCTGCTGCCCGGCGCGGCCTTCCTCGGCTGGCTCTACGTCCTCTTCGGCATGTTCGTCTGCAACGGCAGCAGCAACGCGGTGAACCTGACCGACGGCCTCGACGGGCTCGCGATCGGCCCGACCATGACCACCGCGGGCACCTTTGGCATCCTCGCCTACCTCGCCGGGCACGCCAACTTCGCGCAGTACCTCGCCATCCCCTACGTCTCGGGCGCCGGCGAGCTGGCCATCTTCGCGGTGGCCATCGTCGGCGCGGGGCTGGGCTTCCTCTGGTACAACACCTTCCCCGCGCAGATTTTCATGGGGGACGTCGGCTCGCTGGCGCTCGGCGGGGCGCTCGGCGCCCTGGCCGTGCTCACCAAGCACGAGCTGCTGCTGGTCATCGTCGGCGGCGTCTTCGTGATGGAGGCCCTCTCGGTCATGATCCAGGTGGCGAGCTTCAAGCTCACCGGCAAGCGCGTCTTCAAGATGGCGCCGATCCACCACCACTACGAGAAGCTGGGCTGGTCTGAGCCCAAGATCATCGTGCGCTTCTGGATCATCAGCGTGCTGCTCGCGCTGGTCGCGCTGTCGACCGTGAAGGTGCGCTGATGAGCGTCGCCCCGCGGTCCGGCCCGCCGCTCGCCGAAGAGAACCTGCCTGACGTCATCCTGGGCCCAGGCTCCGCCGGTGACCTCGCGGGCCTGCGGGTGACCGTGGTCGGCATGGGGGCCTCGGGCCAGGCGGCCGCCGCCCTGCTGCTGGCCCGCGGGGCCACCGTGACCTGCACCGACCGGGGCGCCCACCACCCGCCGGTTCCCGGCGCCCGCTGCGTTTTTGGGCACCACGACGAAGACGACTTCTTCGGCGCCGATCTGCTCGTGGTCAGCCCGGGCGTGCCGGCCCAGAGCCCGCTGCTGGCCGCCGCCGCCGCCCGGGGCGTGCCGCGGGTCGGCGAGCTCGGCCTCGCCGCGGCGATGCTGCAGGCGCGCAGCCTGCCCCTGGTCGCCATCACCGGCACCAACGGCAAGTCGACCACGACCTGGTTCTGCGCGCAGCTGCTCGACATGGCCGGGCTGCGCTGCTTTCGCGGCGGCAACCTGGGCACGCCGCTCTCGATCCTCGCGCTGGCCCTGCTCCGCGGCGGGCCCGTGCCCGACGGGGCCGGCGGCCTCATCGAAGACGGCGCGCTGGCCGCCGCGGTCGTCGAGGTCAGCAGCTACCAGCTCGAGCTGCCCGGTCCGCTGCGCCCGGTCGCGGCGGCGGTGCTCAACCTGACCCCCGACCACCTCGCCCGGCACGGCGACATGGCCGGCTACGCCGCGGCCAAGCTGCGCCTGCTGTCGCGCCTGCAGCCCGACGGCCTCGCCCTGCTGCCGGCCGGCGACCCGCACCTGCGCGCCGAGGCCATCCCCGGCGGGCTGAGCGCGGGCGCGCGGCTGCACCTGCTCGGCGGGGCGCCGGGCGTGCGGCTGGACGGCGCCGCCGCCTGGCTGACCGGCGGGCGCGACGACGGGCCGGTCGATCTCTCGGCCCTGCCGGTGCCCGGCCGCCACAACCTCGAGAACGCCGCGGTGGCCATCGCCCTGGCCGTGCACGCCGGCGCGCCCCGCGCGCGGCTCGACGTCGGGCGCCTCGTGCCCCTCGCCCACCGCTTGCAGGCGGTCCCGAGCCACGATGGCCTGCGCTGGGTCAATGACAGCAAGGCGACCAACATCGACGCGACCCTGATGGGCCTCGGCGGGGTGCCGGCCGGCGCGCTGGTGCTGCTCGGCGGCGAGGGCAAAGACGGCGCCGACTACCGGCTGCTGCTGCCCGCCTTGCGCGCCGGCGGCCACCGGGTGATCTGCTTTGGTCGCGACGGGGGCCTCATCGCAGAGGCCCTGCAGACCGGCGATCCCGCGCTGGACATCTTGACCTGTCCAGGCCTGCAGGCCGCGGTGCTGGCCGCGGCGGCCCAAGCCGCGCCCGGCCAGACCGTGCTGCTGTCGCCGGCCTGCGCGAGCTTCGACGAGTTCCGTAACTTTGAGCACCGGGGCGAGGTCTTCGCCGCCTTGGTCGCCGCCCTGCCCCCGCCCGGAGCGCGCGCATGAACCGCAGCTTCGACCACTGGCTGGTCCTCATCACCGCGGTGCTGCTCGCATTCGGCCTGGTCATGGTCTTCTCGGCCTCGGCGGTGCTCGCCGAAGAAGAGTTCCACGACCCGTACAAGTACTTGATCCGCCAGTCTGTTGCCATCATCATCGGCGTGATCATCGCCGCGGCCATGGCCTTCACCCCGACGAGCGCCCTGCGCCGCTTTGGCATCGCGGCCTACGCGTCCTGCGTGGCCGGGCTGGTCGGCACCTACCTCCCCGGCCTCCAGTACAAGGCCAACGGCGCGGCGCGGTGGATCGGCGCTGGCGGCGTGAACATCCAGCCGTCCGAGTTCGCCAAGATCGCCGTGCTCATCGTGCTGGCCAGCTTCCTCGACGAGTACCGCACCCACCTGCACAACCGCAAGGTGCTGGCGACGGCCCTGGCCATCCCGGCGGTGCCCGGCATCCTCACGCTGTTTCAGCCCGACTTCGGCACCACCGCCATCATGGTCGGCCTCTGCGGCATCATGCTGGTCATCGCCGGCCTGCAGTGGCGCTACCTGCTGCCGGTCGGCGGGGCCGGCGCGCTCGGCGTCGTCTTCCTGGTGACCGGCGAAGAGTACCGCTGGAAGCGGGTGACCAGCTTCATGGACCCCTGGCAGAACCAGCAGGGCGACGGCTACCACATCATCCAGAGCTGGGTCGCCATGCACAGCGGCGGCGTGAACGGGCAGGGGCTCGGCAACTCCATGGCCAAGCTCCACTTCTTGCCCGAGCCCTGGACCGACTTCATCGGCGCGGTCATCGGCGAAGAGCTGGGCTTGGTCGGCCTGGTCAGCTTGGTCAGCCTGTTCGCCCTCTTTGTGTGGCGCGGCATGCTCATCGCCCGCCGGGCCAGCACGGCCTTCGGCTCCTACCTCGCGGCCACCCTCGCGGTGATGATCGGCCTCGAAGCCTTCTTCAACCTCGCGGTCATCCTCGGCCTCGTGCCGCCCAAGGGCCTCGTGCTGCCCTTCATCTCGTACGGGTCCTCGGCCACCTTGGCCAACCTGTGGGCCGTCGGCATGCTGCTCTCCATCGCCGCCGAGGCCAAGGACCAGCCGCTCGCCCAGGGCTGGCAGGCCCCGGCCTCCCCCTTGCAGGCGCAGGCCGCCCGCTAGGCGGGCCGCGCCGCGGAGTCCGCATGTTCAGCGGTCGCATCCAGCACATCCACTTCATCGGCATCGGCGGCAGCGGCATGTGCGGCATCGCCGAGGTGCTGGCCACCCAGGGCTACCACGTCACCGGCTCCGACCAGCGCGAGAGCCCGGTGCTCGACCGGCTGCGGCGGCTCGGCGCCACCATCGAGATCGGCCACCGCCCCGAGAACGTGCACGGCGCGCAGGTGGTGGTCCGCAGCACCGCGGTGCCCGACAGCAACCCCGAGGTCCGCGAGGCGCTGGCCCGCAAGGTCCCGGTCATCCCCCGGGCCGAGATGCTCGGCGAGCTGATGCGCACCCGCTACGGCCTCGCGGTGGCCGGCACGCACGGAAAGACCACCACCACGTCCATGTTGGCGCGCTGCATGCACCACGCCGGCCTCGACCCGACCATCGTCATCGGCGGCAGGCTCGACGCGCTGGGCAGCAGCGCGCGCCTGGGCGCCGGCGAGTTCTTGGTCGCCGAGGCCGACGAGAGCGACGGCAGCTTCCTGACGCTCAGCCCGACCGTGGCCGTGATCACCAACATCGACCCCGAGCACATGGAGCACTGGCGCACCATCGAGGCCCTGACCCAGGGTTTTGTCGACTTCGCCAACAAGGTGCCCTTCTTCGGCTTCTCGGTGCTCTGCCTCGACCACCCGCGGGTGCAGGCCCTGATGCCCCGGGTGCGCCGCCGGGTGCTGACCTACGGCTTTAGCGCCCAGGCCGACCTGCGCGCCGAGGGCGTCGAGCACGACGGCACCACCACGCGGTTCACCGTGCTGCGGCGCGGCGCCCCCCTCGGCGTGGTCCAGCTCGGCATGCCCGGCCGGCACAACGTGCAGAACGCGCTGGCCGCCCTCTCGGTGGCCCTCGAACTCGGCGTGCCCTTCGCGACCCTTCAAGAGGCCCTGCACGGCTTCTCAGGGGTCGACCGGCGTTTTAGCCTGCGATCTACCCGCAGCATGCCCGCCGGCGGCCCCCCGGTGCAGTTCATCGACGACTACGGCCACCACCCGACCGAGATCGCCGCCACCCTGGCCGCGGCCCGCCTCGCCTGGCCAAGCCGCCGCATCGTGGCCGTTTTTCAGCCGCACCGCTTCACCCGCGTGCGCGACCTGCTCGACGAGTTCGCGACCTGCTTCCACGAGGCCGGCCACGTGGTGGTCTGCCCGGTCTACCGCGCCGGCGAGGCGCCCATCCCGGGCATCGACGAGCAGGCGATCGCCGAGCGCAT
>JBJONS010000442.1:0-2940 GCA_046051725.1 Pseudomonadota bacterium
GCGGCGGCGCTCCCCGCGCTGCGCGCCGCGCTCGAGGCCCACCCCGCGGCGGATCGGGCCGCGGTGGGCCGCGCGGCCGCGCGCCTTGTGGCCGAGCTCCCCGAGGCCGCTCCCCTGGCGACAGCGCTCGGCGCTCCGGCCCCACGCGCCCCGCGGGCGGCCCCGCTGCCGCCGGCGCCTGTGGGCTGGCCTGCGGCCTGGGTCGCGCGCCTTGACGCGGTGCGCGCAGGAGCGCTCCCCACCGACCTCTGGGTGACCGGAGCGGAGGATGAGCTCGACGGCGTCATCGCGCTGCTCACCCAGCCCCTCGGCGCGGGCGAGCGCCACCTCGAGGCGATGACCAACCCGCTGTACATTGCGTTTGCCCGCAAGCACTGGCCCCTCTACCTCGCGCGGGTGGCCGCCCTCGGCCCTGACGAGAAGGACGCGCTGATGGCCAACCTGCGCAAGGCGAGCCGGCGCAAGGGCCCCCAGCACGACCGCGCCGCGCTGCTCCAGCAGGGGCTTGATGGCGCCATGCCTCTGGCGCCTGGCACCCCTCCGCCGCCGCCGCCCGCGGTGGTGGTCGATGAGCGCGCCGCAGGCCTGTCGACGCTGCTCCCCTACATCGGGGTGGGCGCCTACCGCTTCGGCATGGACCGGGCGGAGTGCGCGGCGGCGCTCGGGCCCCCCGAGGCCGAAAAGAGACACGTCGGTCTAGAGCAGGTCGAAGAGCGCCGGGGCCCGGTGACCGCGTGGTTCGCCGACCGCGGCTTGGTCGAGCTGCACCTTGCTGCGGGCGCGGCGCTGACCGTGGGCGAGGTCGACGTTCTCAGCGACAAGCAGGCCCTCGACAAGCTCCGGGCGGCCTTCCCGGGCGCGACCGAGCAGCGCGCGTACATCAATTTCGAGAGCTTGGGGCTCTGTCTGGTCGGCTTCGGCAAAAGCAAGACCAAGGCAGGGCGCTTCGCGATGGTGTACGACCGCGGCCAGGCGCCGATGGTGCGCTTCCTCGGCAAGGTCTGAGCCGCCGGACGGCGCGCCTCGCTGATCGAGGGCGCCGCCGCCGGGGCACCTCAGGGCTCGACGGGGCCGCCCTTGATCGCCTTGTGGACGGCCTCGGCCACTTGGGTGAGGCCGTAGCCCTTGTCGACCCAGGCGATGGGCGTGCCCGAGGCCCGGCAGGCGGGGACGAGGCTGTCGGTCACGCGGTGGCTCATGAAGCTCTTCAGCACGATCACCAGGGGGTAGTCGCCGTGGCGGAGCGCGCTGGCCTTTGCGCTGACCGGCCGGGGCTTCTTGCCGCTCAGCCACTCCAGCTGGTCGAGGCCGAGGCCGGTCTCGAGTCGACCGAGGATGTCTTCGTCCAGGCGCTCGGCGCCGGCCAGCAGGGCCCGCTTGCCGGCGCAGAAGGCCCGCACCGCCGGATCGACGGAGGGGGTGCCCTCTGCCGTGGCCTCTGGCGCGCCCGCCTTCTCTTTGGTGCGGGCCGGCGCTGCGGCGGGGCGCGGCTTGGCGACCGCCCGGGCCGCACCTGATCCGTCGTCGCCTTCGGCGAGCCGAAGGGCGGCGGTCCACGCCCGGCCGAGGTCTGTGCGCCAAGCGCCAAAGAGCGGGGTGTGGGCGCGCGCGAGGCCGTGTACGAAGCCGGGGCGGTGGGTGGCCGAGTGGTCGGTGAGCCTGCCGAAGATGACGTCAATCGCGTCAGTCTCGACGCCGCCGTTGTCTTGCAGCACGCGCAGGCGCAGGGTGAAGACCTCGACCAGGGCCCGGTGCTTGGGGTCGGGCAGGGTCGGCCACACGGGGGCCCCGTCGAGCGCGCGCTGCAGGCGGATCAGCTCGGCGGCGGGCGCATCGGCGGGCGTGAGGTCGACCGGAGCCCCCAGCGCCCCGAGCAGGTCGGCGAAGTCCACGACCGGCGGCGCGGCCCGCACCACCGCCCGGGGCGCGCGGGTCGGGGGGCTCCCCTTCAATCGGGCGGCGAGCGCTGCCCGGGCAGCGTCGAGGCCGGCGGTGTCGAGGGCCGAGGCGGACCCGGGCGCCCCGACCCCCGCCTCTGCCGGGGTGCGCGCATCCGCCGGCGGGGCGACGGGCTCCGGGGCCGCGGCGCCGCCAGCGCAGCCGGCTTCGGCCGTGGGCAAGACCGCGCCGCCGACCCGCAGCAGCGCGCGGGCGCCCCCTGGGGCGGTCGGCAGGTCCGCAGGGTCCTCGTCCTCGTCGGCGAGCCTGGGGGCCCAGGCGTCGCCGGTCGGGTGCGTGGCGGACGCGCCGGCGGCGTGCCCCTCTACATCGGGCCCGCCCTCGTCAGGAGGGTTGAGGTCGCCGGGCGCCTTGTCGTCCTGCGCCGCGGGGCCCTCGGATGGCGCCGCCCCCGCCGTCGCAGGCGCAGCGAGCGCACACAGCAGCGCCCGGCCGAGCGCCGCGCAGGCGGTGGTGTACATGAAGGCGGCGTCAGCGACCTCATCCTCGGCGGAGGCGCGGGCGAGCACGCGCCCGGCCGCGCGGGCCCGGGCGAGGGCGGCGCAGAGCACAGGCACGGCCTCGACCACAGCGGCGAGCGGCGGATCACTCCAGGGGACGGGCGGGGAGGCGGGCTCGGGCGCGGTCATGGCAGGCTCCAGCGGTGCAGGGGGAGGCCGGCCCAGGGCGAGGGGTGCGGGGGCCGGCGCCAGAGAGACGCGCAGCCTCGCTGCTGCGGACAGCGCTGTCCCGAGAATTCGGCCGTCCCGCGCACCTGCCTCCTCGGGGCGCACGGGGCTGGCTGCGGCGGGCGGGGCAGGCGCGGCAGCACGGCCGGTCCTGCGGCCCTCCGCGGTCGCGTGACCTCCCCTCAGTCCTCTATCCGGGCGGTGCCGGCCGCGATGGCGGTCCGGACGGCCCCCACCATCGTGGCGACGGCTTCGGGGGGGTGTCGTGGCCAATCGGCGCGCTCAGCCACGACCCGCAAGGGGGCCGTGCTGC
>JBJONS010000443.1:0-5633 GCA_046051725.1 Pseudomonadota bacterium
CGCGAGGGCGGGGCGTGGTCGCGGGCCCAGCTCGGCGCGCTGGTGCACGGCGGCCTCAGCGGCGCCCTCTCGCGGCCCCAGCTCGGCGCGGCCCTCGCCTTCGCCCTCTGCCGCGGCATGAGCGACGAAGAGACGGTGGGCCTCACCGAAGAGATGGTCGCCAGCGGCCGCCGGCTGCGCTGGCCCGCCGCGGGCGGCCCGCTCTGTGACAAGCACAGCACCGGCGGCGTCGGCGACAAGGTCAGCCTCGTGCTGGCCCCGCTGTGGGCCTGCCTCGGCCTGCGCGTGCCGATGATCTCGGGGCGCGGGCTCGGCCACACCGGCGGCACCCTCGACAAGCTCGAGGCGATCAGCGGCCTGCGCGTCAATCTCGACGAGGACGAGGCCGCACGCTGCCTCGAGGCGGGCGGCTGCTTCATCACCGGCCAGACCGGCGCCCTGGCCCCGGCCGACGGGCTGCTCTACGCCCTGCGCGACGAGACCGGCACCGTCCCGTCCATCCCCTTGATCACGGCCAGCATCCTGTCGAAGAAGGCCGCCGCCGGCGTCGAGCGCCTGGTGATGGACGTGAAGTTTGGCTCGGGCGCGTTCATGCGCACCGCCGCCGACGCCGAGGCGCTGGCCGGCAGCCTCGAGCGGGTCGGCGCGGGCCTGGGCCTGCAAGTGCGCTGCGCGCTGACCCCGATGTCGACGCCGCTCGGGCGCACCATCGGCAATGCGCTCGAGGTGCGCGAGGCGGTCGAGACCCTCGCCGGGGGCGGCGATCCGGCGCTGCGGGCCCTGACCCTGCGCCTGACCGCGGCGCTCGACCCGGCGCTCGAGGCGCCCGCCGCCGTCGCCCTCGACGATGGGCGGGCGCTGACCGCCTGGCGGGCGATGGTGCGGGCCCAGGGCGGCGACCCCGACGCGCCGCTGCGGGGCCTCGACGCGGTGAGCCACACCCTGGTGTGTGCCCCCGCCGACGGACGCCTGCGCCGCCTCGACGCCCTGCCCCTGGGCCAGGCCGCCGCTGCCTTGGGCGCGGGCCGGGCGGTGGCCGGCGCGCCGGTGCACCCCGGGGTCGGCCTCGAGCTGCTCGCGGTCGAGGGCGACGAGGTCAGCGCCGGGCAGCCGATCCTGCGGATCTGGCACGCCGACGTGGGCCTTGAGGTCGCCCAGGCCCTCATCGCCCAGGCGGTGGAGATCG
The DNA here is from genome assembly GCA_046051725.1 of Pseudomonadota bacterium. Lineage (GTDB taxonomy): Bacteria > Myxococcota_A > UBA796 > UBA796 > UBA2385 > JAEUKK01. The sequence goes on from JBJONS010000443.1 coordinate 1,187, forward strand.
GGCCCTGCTGAGCCCGGCCGCCGCGCGCGCGGCCCTGGCCCGCCGCTGGCCCGCCCTCCGCGCCGCCCTGCTGCTCGGCGTGGTCGCCCAAGCGGCCCTCGACGCGGTCCCCCTCCCGCGGATCACCGAAGGCCAGCTCGCCGAGGCCAGCCTGCGCGCAGAGCTGCGGGCCCAGGCCCAGGCGCTGCGGGCCCTGCGCGCCCGCCTGCCCGCGCCGCTCGCCGCGCAGCTTCCCCCCACCGGGCCCGCGGGCCTCGGTGCGGTTCTTATCTCATTGAGTCACAAGTGGAACACGGTGCGCGACCTCGTCCTGGCCCCCACCGCGCCGCTGCGGCGGGCGCTCGGCCTGGGGCAGAGCTGGGGGCTCTTCGCGCTGCCCTCGCCCGAGGTGGGCCGCCTCGTCGTGCGGGGCCTGCGCGAAGACGGCGTGTGGGTCGATGTGTACCGCGCCGGTGAGGGCGGACGCCCCGCGCTCGCCGGTCCGCTCGCGGGGCGCCGCCTGCGCGGGGTCTGGGACGAGGCCGGCGACCGGGCGCGGCCCTGGCCGAGCTGGGCCCGGCTGGTCGACTGGATCGCCGCGCGGGCCTTCGCCGACGACCCGGCGCTGATCGAGGTCGAGGTGCGCATCGACCGCGAGCGCCTGTACGTGCCCGGCGGTCCGGCCGCCGCCGCCGCCCGCCCGCTGCACCGCGCGCACCGCCGCCGGCCGATCCCTCCGGCTGCGGCCGCCCCATGAGCGGAGCGCTCGGCCGCGCCTGGGCCCGCTGGGTGGCGCTCACCGCCGCCCAAGAGCCGGCCCACGGCCTCGCCGTCGTGCGCATCGGCGTGGGCGGGCTCATCTTCATCGACCGCGCCCGGCTCTCGGTCGACGGCCTGGTCGGGCCCCTGCTGGCCCCGGCCGGCGCGGGGGGCCTCGGCGATCCGCTCGGCCAGCCCACGCCGCCCGTGCTCTACCGGCTGCTGCCCGCCGATCCGGCGGCGGCGCTGGCTGTGGTCGAGGGCGCGCACGCGCTCAGCCTCGCCGCGGCGGCCAGCCTCTGCCTCGGCCTGTGGACGCGCAGCAGCGCGGCGCTCTTGCTGGTCCTGCTCAGCCAATTCGCCGGGGCCTTGCCCCCGGCTGATCGCGGCGTGGATCTGCTGCTGCGCAATGTCCTCGCCATCCTCGCCCTGTCCGGCGCCGGCCGCGCCTGGGCGCTCGACGCCCGTCGCGCGGGGCCCCAGCTGACGCCCGCTTGGCCCCGCCGCCTGCTGCTGCTGCAGCTCGGGCTCGTCTACCTCGGCGCCGCGGCGGCCAAGGTGGCCTCGCCGTGGACCCCGGCCGGCGGCTGGGCCGCCCTCTCCTTCGCCGCGCGCGACCCGGCCTACGCCCGCCTGCCCGCCGGTTTGGTGCTCGATCTCCACCCGCTCACGCAGATGATGACCATCAGCACGCTGATCTGGGAGTGGGGCGCGCTGCTCTGGCTCGCCGCGTTCTGGGCCCGGGCGACGCGAACGGCCCCGGGCCGGCTGCGCGCGCTGAGCAACCGCCTCGGGATGGTCGGCCTGTACCTGTGGATCGGGGCCGTGTTTCACCTCGGCACGCACCTGCTGCTGCGCATCGACGTGTTCCCCTTCGTGATGCTGGCGTTGTACGCTGCGGCCGCGCCGCCCGAGGCCTGGGCCCGCGGGGCGGCGGCCCTGCGTCGGCGCGTCACTGGCAGATGAAACGCTCGTGTTTGAATGTGTTGCGGGTGTGTGCCGCGGCGAGGGGAGGCGAGATGAGCTGGTGGAGCAAGCGCAGCGCGCCCGAGGGCGCGGAGGCGCCCCGCGCAGGCGCCTCAGGGCGGGCGGGGCTCGCGCTCATCGAGCGCTGCTTCCCGGATGCGGCCCCCGTGCGTGGGGCGGCCGAGGCCTTGCTCGGTGAGGACGCCGTGCTGCGGCGTCTGGTCGGCGAGCTGCAGATCGGCGGCTGGCCAGCGCCGCGGGCTGCGATCAGCGCGCTGCGCGAGGCGGGCGCGGCCGCGGCGGGCGGCGCGCCGGTCACCGCCTGCTTCGCCCTGGTCGCCTGGGACAGCGTGACCGACGGCTATGGCGCTTACGGGCTCTTTGACGCGCTGAGCCTGCTCGCCCACCAGACCACCGCGCTCAAGGCCGCCGCGGGCGCGGGCGGCCCCGAGGGCGCGCACGCGGTCACCCTGCTGCGGTTCCTCCACGGCCCGGCGCTCGAGGCCCTCGCCGGTCGGGCCCGGCCGCCGCTGGTCGCCGCCCACCGCGGGCTGGTCGCCTTCTTGCTCACGGCGCCGGCCGAGGACACCCGGGCCACCGCCGCCCTGCTGGCGATCGCCGACCTGCCGATCCCCGAGGCCGACGCCGGCTGGCACGAGCACAGCCGGGCCGATGCGCTGCGGGCCCTGGCCGGCCGCGCCTCGGCCGCCCGCGCCGCCGCCGCCGCTGCGCCCCGGCCGTGGGTGTCGGCGCCGGTCGCCGGTCCGGGCCGCGAGGCGGCCTCGGCGGCGGGCGCGGCCACCCCCGCCTCCGCCTCCAACCTGCCGCCGGCCAGCGGACCGACCGCCGCCTCCGCGACCGGCCTCTCCGCTTCGGCGGGCACCGCGCGGTCCGGCGCAGAGGATGGCGTGCAGGGCGTCCATCTCGGTCATCCCACGGGCGCGCCCGCGCGCGACGGGGCCCCGACGCCGACCGACCCAGATCCGCTGGCCGCGCCGCGCCCAGAGTCCGCGGAGGCCGGACTGCTGCGCGCCCTGCTGCGCGAGCTCGAGTCGGGCGTCGCCGAGCGGGTGCGCGTGGCATTCGGCCTGCTGCCCGGCGTGCCCGGCGGAGATGCGGCCCTCGACGCCCGCCTGCCCGCCCTGCTCGCCTGGTGCGGTGACCGCGGAGACCCGGCGGTGGCCGCGCTGCGCACCCAGGCCCTGCACCGCTGGGCCCAGGGCGAGCGCGCCCTGGCGCTCGGCCCCGCGCCGGCGCCTCCGACCGGTGCCCCGCTGCCCGAGCTGCCGGTGCCCCAGCGTGCGGCCGAGCGCAGCGCGGCGCTGCGTGCCGAGGCCCGGGCGGCGCTGCTCGCCCTCGCCGCGGGGCAGACCCCGGCCGATGGCCCCGGCGGCCTCGCCTTGCGGGTGCAGGCGCTGGACCTGCTGAGCAAGGGCCTGCCCTGGGGCGCGGCGGAGCTGCTCGAGGCGGCGCGGGCGGCCTTGGCGGCGCCGGAGGCGGAGCTGCGGCGGGCGGGGGCCCGGGCGCTGGCGGCGGTGGCGGCGCGGGGGTGAGGGGAGGCGGGTGAAGGGGATGCAAGGCGAAGCGCCACGGCGCGCGACGCCAGCGGGCTACGCTCGCGCCCGCACCCAGAGGCGCGCCCGTCGGGCCAGCGCGCCGAGGAGCCCGGATGGAGCGCACCACCCTCGCGCTGTCGCCGACCACGCTGCCGTTCACCGATGTGCTGAGCGGGCCGCCACTGCCGCGGGTCGCGGCGGGCGAGCTGCCCGTGCGGGTTCCGGCCCACTTGCGGGTGCTCGCGCGGGCCGGGTCAGGCGGCATGGGCGTGGTGTGGGAGGCGTGGGACGACCGCCGCCGGCAGCGGGTCGCCCTCAAGCTGCCCCGGGTCGGGCGGCCCGCGTTGGCCCAGGCCCTGCGCGCTGAGTTTCGGCGCGCGGCCGACGTCGTGCACCCGCACCTGCTCGGGCTCTACGAGCTGCACGACCTCGACGGCGTCCCCGCGATGGTCATGGAGTGGGTTGACGGCCAGCCGCTGCATTCGGGCCTTCCCCCGGCCACCTTGCTGCAGGCGCTCGGCCAGGTGTGTGACGCGGTGGCCGCCCTGCACGCGCACGGGCTGGTGCACCAAGACATCAAGCCGGCCAACGTCATGCTGCGTGAGGGCGGTGACGCCGTGCTGCTCGACTTTGGCCTCGCTCAGGCCGAAGACGAGCCCAGCCGCGGGCTCGGGACGCCCGACTACATGGCCCCTGAGCTGCTCGAAGGCGAGGCCGCCACCCCCGCCAGCGACGTCTATGCGCTGGGAGTCAGCGCCTACGAGCTGTTGGGCGGCGAGGTGCCCTTCCCGGGGCTGCCGGCGGTCCAGCGGCGGGCGAAGCGGGCGGGGTGGGCGACGCCCCTCCTCGACCGGGCGCCGGGCCTGCCGCCGGCCCTCTGCGCCGTGGTGATGCAGGCGCTGGCCGCCGATCCACAGGCGCGGCCCGGCCTCGACGCCCTCCGGGCAGCCGTCGACCCGCGCCGTGGGGCCGCCCCGGTGCCCCTGGCCCCGCGGTCGGCGCTGGTGCGCGCCGCGCTGGCCGCGGCGACCCCCGGCCAGCCGCTCGCGCTGGTGGGCGAGAGCGGCATGGGCAAGACCACCTTGGCGCGGGCGATCCGGGCCCAGCTCGGGCCGCGGGTGTGGCTGCGCGGCAGCTGCTCGGCGCTCGCACAGGTCGTCTTTGGCGGTCTGGACGGCATCGTCGAC
>JBJONS010000444.1:0-9836 GCA_046051725.1 Pseudomonadota bacterium
GGGCCGGCGCTGGTCGGACAGCGGGCTGGCGTGGCTGCAGGCGGCCACGGGCGGCCACGTCCCGGTGCCCTTCGTGCACCGCCTCTACTCGCGCGTGCTCCCGCACATGGAGCGCAGCGACCACGCGCCCTTCGCCGACCGCGGCAGCCCCGCCCTGCTGCTCTTCGGCGTCGGCGACGGCGAGATTTTCGAGCGCTACCACCAGCCCACCGACGACCTGCGGCGGGGCCAGCCCGGCGACGGCGCGGCCCTCCTCGACGCGCTGCGCTTCGTGCGCGCGCTGGCGGTCGCGCCGCCGATGCCGGCGCCGGCCCCCCGCGGCGAGGCCCTGCACCTCGGCGGTCAGCTGCTGCCCTCCGCCTGGGCCTGGGCCAGCCTCGGCCTCGCGGCGGCGCTCTGCCTCGTCGACCTGCGTCGACCGCCCCCGCTGCTGCGGCTGCTGTGGTTCCCGCCGCTCGCGCTGCTGCTCGGGCTGGTCGGGCTCGCGCTGAGCGCCGCCGCCTTCACCCTCGCCCAGCCTTGGGCCGCCGCGCGGGGCCTCGCTCCGCCGGCGGTCACCGCCGAAGAGACCGCCGCGGCCGTGATGGGGCTCGGCGCGCGCAGCTGGTGGGGCGGCGCGCTCGGCGCGTCGGCGGCCGCGGTCCTGCTGCTGATCGGGGCCCGCGGCGCGGTCTGGCGCCTGCTGCCCGATCCGCGCCTCTCGGCGTGGGCCGCCACGCTCAGCGCCGCCGCGGCCCTCGCGCTCGACCCGATGCTGGCCGGCGCCCTGGCCCTCGGCGCGCTCGCCGCCCGGGCGCACCCGGCGCTGGCCGCCGCGCCGGCCGCCCTGCTCCTGCGCCCGGACGCCCTGCGCCAGCTCGCCTTCCACGGCCTGATAGAGCCGGCGGCCTGGGGGGCCCTCTGCGCCCCGCTTGCGCTGGGCCTCGCCGCGCGGTCTGCGCCCGCCCGACCGCCGACCCCGGCACCGACACCCTTCGCAGGCCCCCCTCCCCGAGGATGACGTGCAGATCACCGTCCACCAGCACCTCCGCGGGCCGGGTGTCGACCGCTGGCTCGACCGCCTCGACCGCGCCGCCCTCCGCATCGGCCGTCGGGCCCCGCCTCCCGCCGAGACGCTCCGCCTCCGCTCGGCCGCCGGCTACCCGCTGACCGCACAGCTCTGGTCTCCTCCCGGCCCGGGCCCCCACCCGACGGTGGTGCTCGTCCCCGATCATGGCGCCGCCGGCGCCGCCTTGCTCGACGCCCACAGCCCGGTGCAGCCCGCCGAGCTGACCGCCTGCGGGGTGGCCTGCGCCACCCTTGACCTCGCCGGCCGCGGCGAGAGCTGGGGAGAGGACGACTTCGGCGGTCCTGAGCACCAAGATGACGTCGCGCAGCTCGTCGCGGCGCTGGTCCCGCGCGCCCGCGGCGGCGCGGTCGGCCTCGTCGGCCTCGGGGGCGGCAACCAGGCCGCGCTGGGGGCCGCCAAGCGCATGGCCGGCGCGGTCCCCTGGGTCATCGACTGGGAGGGCCCCGCCGACGGCGAGACCACCCGCAGCCTCTACGGCGATGACAGCGCGCCCCTCGGGGTCGACGACGCCCGCTGGTGGTCGAGCCGGGCCGCGGTCGGGCTCATCGCCGGCCTGCCCTGCGGCTACGTCCGCCTGCAGGCCGAAGAGGACCACCGGCGGGCGGGAGAGCTCCGCCACGCGCTCCGCTGCCTGCACGCGGCGGCGGACGGCGGGCCGGCCTGGTTCCAGATCAACGACCACCCCCGGGGTGAGCGCCCCCTCCGCCCCATCTGGCTCGGCCGGGGCCTCCTCCCCGCCCGCGCCGCCTTGGTCCACAAGATCCGCGCGCTGTGCGCCGGGGCCTGACGCCCACGGCCCCGCGCCGCCCTCCAGCCCGAGCCGCCCATGTTCAACGCCGCTGTCGGCCTCACCCAGGTGCCGACCCACGCCCTGATCACCCTGCTGCGCGCCATCTACACGCAGCAGCTGGTCCCTCCCCTCACCCTGCCTGAGCTGACCCGCCACGGGCTGCAGTTCTGCGCGGCCGATGTCCAAGGGGCCCTGCGCGGGCTCGACGCCGCCGCCGTGACCGCCGTGCTGGTCTGCGTCATCGCCGAGCGGCGCGCGCAAGACCAGCGGGCCGCCGCGGCGGCCGAGGCCGCGGCCCGGGGCTGATCCCTGCGGGAGCATCGGCGCCGCCGCCCGATCAGGCCCCCGAACCCGCCCCGGTTGGCGCGGGCGCCCACGAGAAGCGGGCCGCGGCCCGCGCCTCCTCCGCCTGGGCACGCCACCGCGCGGCGGCGTCGGGCTCCCGCTCCGCCGTGAACGAGACCATCACGTCGGCCTCCCAAGCGTAGGGGCGCCCGTCGAGCAGCACCCCACCCGCCTGTACCCGACGCGAGGCATCGGCGAGCGGGAGGCCACCGATCAGGTCCTGCAGGGCGAGGAAGCGACCTTGACGGGGGGCGTCCACAAAGCGCATGCCGCCGCGGGCCGCCACCGCCACGTGCAGCCAAGCCGGGCGCAGCGCGACGCCGGTGAGCCCGAGGCGGCGGGCCATCCGCAGCAGCAGCTCGCTGGCCTCGCGCGCCAGGCCCAGGCCGGGCACCTCTTGTCCCGGCAGCGCCGGCCGACCGGCCGCGAAGGCCGCCAACGGGTGCCGCAGCGTCAGCCAATGAATGAACAGCAGGGCCCCGCCCAGCTCGGGGTGGAGCCGGGGGCCGTCGATCCGCTCGACCACCAGCTCGACGAGCAGGTGCTCGGCCTCGCCGCGCCCCTGCGCCCGCGCGAGCAGCCGCATGCGCTCCCCGGCGCTGGCCACGTCCAGCTCGACCCGGAGCTGGTCGTACCCGAGGCGGCGGACCGCCCCGAGCAAGCCGTAGCGGCAGAGCGCCAGCTCGAGGCCCTGGGGGCTGTAGAGCCCGAGCAGGCGGGGCGGGCCGGCCACCGGACCGAGCAGCTCCGGCAGATCGGCGGCCGAGAGCCAGGCGCCCCCGTCGAGCTCGGCGGGCTGGAGGCTCCGCCAGATCTCGTCGAAGACGTCGGCCAGCGGGTCCACCTCAGCGGGGATCGGCGACGCGCCCCCCGTGGCCAGGGCCACCCCGATCGAGGCCACCGCGCGCCAAGCGCCAGCGCCGTAGCCGCCGCCGGGCAGCCAGACCGCCGGCCGATCCCCGACCGACGCGAGCACCATCAGCTCGCGCCGCAGCAGATCCCCCTCGGACAGGCCCAGATCGCCGAGCGGATCACCGGCCCGCACGTCCCCCCCAGCCAGCACCAGGGTGAGCCCGGCCCGGGGCGCGCGGGCGAGGAGGCCGGCCAGCGCGTCAAAGTAGCGCGCAGGCCCCGCCTTGGGCGGCAGGAGCACCTCGTCCACCCCGGGCAGCGGCCCCCAGTCCACCCCCGAGATGGAGCCGATCCACACCCGCGGGTCGCCGGCGAGGCAGTCGGCCGTGCCGTCCGGCGGGTGGAAGTCCAGGTCGAGGATGACCACCTGGCCGTCAAAGCCGTCCGCGCGGGCCCGGGTCACCGCCACGGCCAGATCGTTGATCGGGCAGAAGCCCCCTCCCCTCGCCCGCCCGGCGTGGTGCATGCCGCCGGCGAGGTTGAGCTGCGGACCCTCCCCGTGCAGGGCCGCCCGCACCGCGGCGACCGTCCCGCCGGTGATGGCCCGCAGCGTGGTCCAGACCTCGTCGACCGGCAGGTCCCAGCTGGGCACGCCGAAGATGCGGGCCAGCTCGTCGCCGCGCTCGAGGGCCTCGAGGTAGTCGCCGTCGTGAACCTGCAGCAGATCACCGATCTCGACCGCAGGTGGCGCCCGCACCGCGTCGGCGTCGACCAGCCCGGCCCGGCGCAGGTACCAGGCGGCGAGCTCGGCCCGCCGCGGATCCAGCGCCGAGCGCCCGTCGAGCGTGGTGATCGGCAGGCGGTAGTCGGGGCGGTGCCACAGCGTGAGGGCCGGCCGGCCGAGCCGGCGCAGGCGCCCGACCATCGCGGCCCAGCGGGAGAGCCCCATCTGTGCCCCTCCCTCAGCGAGCGGGCCCTCCGTCGAGGGCCCCGGGTCTTGGCGGGTGCCGCCACCGCCGCGCCCAGCGCGCGTCGACGCGCATCAGTAGCGCGCCTCTTCGCCGGTGACCCACTCGCAGGCCGAGACCAGCGCCATGCGGAGATCGATGCCCTCCCGCTTGAGCGCCGCCGAGCCAGCCAGCAGGCCAGCGATCACCAACATCACGAACAGCGAGCCGTCACGCATGGGCCACCTCGCGGCCCAGCCCCATGGAGGGCCCGCCGCAAGCAAGGGGACGGATCGAGGCCCTGCGCGCATGAGCGCATCGGCCGGCGCACGGCGGGCTTGAGGCAGAGCCCGCGGGTCTTGTGCCTCATCGGCCCCCGTCTGCGGAGATCGCCGCAGCCGGTCGCGGCGATCAGCCCGTGGGCGTTCCATCCTCGAACGCGCCCCGCAGGCGGCCGAGCTCAGAGGCGGGCACGTCAGCGATGACGATCCCGCCGCGGATCATGACGATCCGGTCGGCCACCCGCTCGAGCGTGTCGAGCACGTGGGTGCTGAGCACCACCCCGGCCCCGGCCGCGCAGGCCGCGCGGAGCCCCCGCAGCGTGCGCTCGGCGCTGGGCGGATCGAGCCCGTTGAGCGACTCGTCGAGCACCAACAACGGCGGCTTGGCCACCATCGCGCAGCCCAGCGCGGCCCGGCGCCGCATGCCCTGCGAGTACTCGCGGATGAGCCGGTCCGCGTCGCCGCCGAGGCCGCAGAGCTCGAGGGCCGCGTCGACCTCGGCGCTGCCGACGCCGCGGATCTCTGCGACGAAGCTGAGCATCTCGCGGGCCGATAGGTAGTCGTACAGCCGAGGCTCTTCGGGCACATAGCCGACCTTGGCCCGCGCCCCGTTGGGGTCGGCGACCACGTCGACCCCGGCGATGCGCACCGCGCCCGCGTCGGGCAGCAGCTGCCCCGAGATCATCTGGATGGTCGTGCTTTTGCCCGCCCCGTTGGGCCCGACCAGCCCGACCAGCTCGCCGGCGCGGATCTCAAAACTGACGTCCTTGACCGCCTCGACCCGGCCGAACCGCTTGCGCAGGCCCTCGACCGCCAACACGACGCTCACTGTGCACCCCCGCGCTCAAGGACCTGGGCGAGGAATCCCCCCGCCAGCGCCGCCCACGCCACCACCGCCCCGGCGCCATAGCCCCACGCCGCCCGCGGGCCGCCCCGCGCCGCGAGCCCGGCCGCCGCTGCGCTGGCGGCCAGCGCCGCCAATTCGACCAGCACGAGGCCAGGCAGCACCTCGGACGCCCCGTGCCGCACCAGACCTGCGAGGCCCGGCACCACCACACCCTGGGCGTACAGCGCCGCGCAGCGGGCACGACCCCACGCGACGCTCACCGACCGCAGGCCCAGCGCCCGATCCAGCCAGGGCGGGTCGCCCTCGGCGAGGCGCAAGGGCAGCGCGCCGATCAGCAGCGCGCCGCCGCCCCCGACCGCGAGGATGCGCCCGAACACGTCAACCTCGTCGGACCAGACCGCCAGCAGCGTCGAGAGGCCCAACATCCATGCGCCGATGGCCCAGGCCCGGTGGGCCCGCCAGCCCTGGCGCAGCGCGCGCAGCAGCTCGGGCTGCCCCCGGGCGGCCCACTCGAAGTAGACCGGCTCGGGGCCCCGGGCCCCGCTGGACGCGACCCGGTGCTCGTACTGGCCGTCGACCTCGGTCAGCAGCGCCGTCGCCCGCACATAGTAGCGGTCGGCCAAGGGCAGGGCGCAGGCGAAGCCGATCACGCCGAGCACGGCGGGGGTCAGCAGCCAAGCCCACCCCCAGGGCTGGCCTTCGAGGGCCGCGGCCAGCCCGGTCGAGGCCAGGGCCACCGCCCCGAGCATCACCGCGAGGGCAGCGCCGGGGGCGTAGATCAGCGCGGCCTGCATGCGCGGGTTGTCGCCGCGCAGCAGGTCGAGGCCCCGGGCCAGGGTGGGCGAGAGGCCGGCCCAGACCGCCCCGAGGTGGACCGCGAAGCCGACGCCGAGCCCGGCGAGGTAGGCGCCGAGCACCACGCCCATCGCGCCGACCCAGGCCAGCGGCGCGCCGGCCAGCAGCAGGGGGACCAGCAGCACGCCCGCGCCCACCGGCAGGTACAGCCGCTCGCGCGCGGTGCCCCGGGCGATGGCCCACAGCAGGGCCCGGGCCTGGACCGGGTGCGGGTCGAGCACCGCCCGGTCGGGGCCGCGCACCAGATCGCTGTAGGTGTGCAAGGCCAGCGCCGCGGCGATGAGGCCGGCGAAGCGGAGGGCCAGACCAGCGACGCCGTCGGCGATCGCGGGCCCGTCGAGGAAGCCGAACAGCACCGGCTGGGTGAGCGGAGCGGCGACCGCCGCGGCCAGCGCGGGGAGCAGCGCGGCCCACCCGCCGCCGACCCGGCTCCGCTGAAGCTCGCGCACGCGCTGGTAGGGGTTCCGAGGCAGGGGGCGCTCCGCGGGCGGGGAGCCCCCGCCGACTCCTGCGTCTATCGAGGCGCCTGCCCCCGCGCCCGGACGGATTCTGACCGTGCACCGGCGCATCCCGCGGCTGTGGCAAGATGGCGCCGCGCGCACCTGCCCCCGCGCCGAGGAGCCCCATGAGCCTGAACCTGACCGTCCTGCTGTGCGAAGCCGCCGCGGCGCACCCTGATCGGCCCGCGCTGGTGCTGGGCGCGCACACCGTCACCTACGCCGCCCTCAACGGGCTGGCGCAGCGTTTTGGCGGCGCGCTGCGCGGCCTCGGCGTGCGCCCCGGCCAGCACGTCGCGCTGCTCCTCCCGAACGTGCCGCAGTTCACCGTCGCCTACTTTGGCGCGCAGTACGCCCAAGCGGCCGTGGTGCCCCTCAACGTACTGCTGACCGCCGATGAGCTGAGCTACCACCTCGCCGACAGCGAGTCGGTCGCGATCGTCGTCTGGGAGGGCTTCCTCGAGGCCGCCCAGGCCGCCTTCGCCCGCACGCCCGCCTGCACCCACCTCATCGTGGTGCGGGCCGATCCGCGCGACAGCAGCGCGCCCGAGGGGGCGCACAGCTTCGGCGCCCTGCTCGCCGGCGCCGCGCCGATCACCGAGACGCCGCCGTCGGCGCCGGACGACACCGCCGTGCTGCTCTACACCTCGGGCACCACGGGGCGGTCGAAGGGCGCGGCGCTGACCCAGTTCAACCTCTTCTTCAACGCGCACTACGTCCGCACCCAGCTGCTCCCGATCGGACCGCAGACCGTGGCCCTCTGCACCCTGCCGCTGTTCCACAGTTTTGGGCAGACTGTCATCCAGAACGCCGTGCTGGGCGCTGGGGGCACCATCGTGCTGCTGCCGCGCTTCACGCCCGACGACGCGGTGGCGCTGATGAAGCACCACAAGGTCACGCTCTTCGCCGGCGTGCCGACCATGTACTTCGCGCTGCTGCACCACCCCGGGGCCTCGCCGGCCGATCTGTCGTCGCTCACCCACTGCGTCTCGGGGGGCGCGGCGATGCCGGTCGAGGTCATGCGGGCCTTCGACGAGCGCTTTGGCGTGAACATCCTCGAGGGCTACGGCCTGAGCGAGACCTCTCCGGTCGCGTCGTTCAACCGCCTGGACCGGCCCAAGAAGCCCGGCTCCATTGGCCTGCCCATCTGGGGGGTCGAGTTCCGCCTCGTCGACGGGGAGGGTGCCGTGATCGAGACCCCCGACACGCCGGGCGAGATCGCGATCAAGGGCCACAACGTGATGAAGGGCTACTTCCGCCGGCCCGAGGCCGACGCCGAGGTCATCAAGGACGGCTGGTTCCACACCGGCGACGTCGCGGTGCGGGACGCCGACGGCTTTTACTTCATCGTCGACCGCAAGAAGGACATGATCATCCGCGGCGGCTTCAACGTGTACCCCCGCGAGGTCGAAGAGGTGCTCTACGGCCACCCCGCGGTGGCCGAGGCCGCGGTGATCGGCGTGCCAGACGACCGATTGGGCGAAGAGGTCAAGGCGGTGGTCGCGCTCAAGCCCGGCGCTGCGGCCGACGGGCCCGCGCTCATCGCCTACTGCCGCGAGCGCCTCGCCGCGTACAAGGCGCCGCGCTTCGTCGAGATCATCGCCGCCTTGCCCAAAGGCCCGACCGGAAAGATCCTCAAGCGCGAGCTGCGCGGCTGACCGGCCCCCGGCGCTGAAGCCGACGCCAGGCAGGGCGCCCCCGGGGCCGGAGGGGGGGGATGGCCTGGGGACTCCCCAGGCCCGCTGCGGGTTGTGCCGCAGCCGCGGTCTTGACGGCGGCGCGCCTTCCTCTAAGGATGCGCCGCGCGCGCCTCGCCCCCGCGCCAGAGGAGCCCATGCCGCACCCGACCAGCGCCCGCCTCCCCGCCGCCCTCGCGCTCCTCGGCTTCGCGCTGCTGCTCGGCCCGGCGACCGCCGCCGCCCAAGACGACGAGGGCCTCGACGACGAGGACTTCGGCCCGATCGCCCCCAAGGCCCCGGTGAAGAAGGGCGGCAAGGACCCGAAAAAAGAGGGCGGCGCCCCGGCGCCCGCCGAGGGCGATGACGAAGATCCCGAGTGGGACGCGCCGCGCGAGGCGGCCCCGCGAGCGAGCGAGGGCTTCGACGGGGACCCCGACTTCGACGACCCCGAGCTGGCCCCGCCGCCGAAGCCCAAGCCGGCCGCCGCCCCCGCCGCGAAGCCCGCGGCGGCCAGCGGCCCCCCGGCCATCCGCCTCGACACCGCCGGGAAGAAGCCGCTGGGCGACCACTACCCGGCCGCCGTGGTGGGCAAAGACGTCGACTCCGTCGTGATCGAGCTCCCGCTGCTCATCGCGGCCAAGTCCGCCGACGTGACCGCCGACGGCTGGGTCGGCGCCGAGGCCTTCCTCGCCGGCAAGAAGGTCGCCGAGGCGCGCGTCTTCGTGACCAAGGCCGGGGTCGCCGACCTGGGCCCGACCTTCGCGTGGCTCAAGGTCCAGGTGCCGGTCACCGAGCCGAGCGGCACCGTTGAGCTGCGGCTGAGCACCATCTCCGCCGCCGGCGCCGCTGCGCCGCTGTTCAACAAGGCCGTGCCCTACAAGATGTAAGCGGGCCCGGGCGCGGCGACGCTGCGGTCTGCCCCGCTGGCCCCGCGCTGCCGCTCCGTCGTCCGCCGTGGCGCGCCTGGCCTCAGACCGGCTCGCCCCGCAGGCTGTTGGTGAAGGCCCGGGTGACGCGCACCGGCACGGTCTGGCCCACGAGCGACAGATCTCCGGGGAAGTTCACCATCTTGAAGGTGCTGGTGCGCCCGCAGAGCACGCCCTCGTCGTGGCGCGAGGGGCCCTCGACCAGCAGCGGGTAGGTCTGCCCCTCCATCCGCTGGTTCTCTTCGAGCGAGATGACGCGCTGGCGCTCTTGAAAGCGCAGCAGCCGCGCCTGGGCCACCGCTTCGGGCACCGCCTCTTCGCGCTCGAGCAGCTTGAGCGCCGGCGTGTTCGGCCGCGGGCTGTACTTGAACGAGAACGACGTGTGGAAGCGCAGCTCTTCGAGAAGCGAGAGGGTGTCCTCGAAGTCTTCGTCGGTCTCGCCAGGGAAGCCGACGATGACGTCGGTCGACAGCGCGAGGTCGGGCCGGGCATTGCGGAGGGCCTCGACCAGGGAACGATACCGGTCACGGGTATAGTAGCGCTTCATCCGCCGCAGGACCCGATCCGATCCGGACTGGACCGGCAGGTGCAGGTGGCTGGTGAGCTGGGGGAGGTCGCGGTAGGCCTGGACCAGGTCGTCGCCCATGTCGCGCGGGTGGCTGGTCGTGTAGCGGATGCGCTCGACCCCCGGCACCGCGGCCACCGCGTAGAGCAGCTCAGCGAAGGTCTTCTCGACGTCGACCTTGAG
>JBJONS010000445.1:0-14227 GCA_046051725.1 Pseudomonadota bacterium
ACCCCGGGGGGTTTCCAAAGGGGGGCCGTTGCGCGCGGGCGCGCGGCGCATCGCCGCGCGAAGCCCGCGCGCGGGCCCCCCTTGGCGCGGGATGCAAGGGGCCGCGCAGGCCCCTTGCCCCCGGGGGTCCGGGGGCGGGGCCCGCCCCCGGCATCGACAAAACCAGGCGACACCGGACCGCGCAACCGACCTCGTCGGCGAAAACCGCCCAGCGGCAGAAGCGCAAAGCCGCACGCCCAGCGGCAAAGGCGCAAGAACGCGCAGCGGCAGAAGCGCAAAGCCGCCCTCAACGATGGGCACCGATCTCCGACCGAATCGCCGCATCCACCAGCGGGTCGGGGTCGCGGCCCAGCAGCGTCTTGGCGTCTGCGCCCGCGAAGGCCGAGGCCAGCCGCCCGGCGGTCCACCGCACCCGCAGGCTGTGGGGCCCGCCGAGCAGGGCGGCGAAGGTCGCCGCCGGCGGGGGCTGGGGCAGGCGGGCCAGCGCCTCGAGCACAGCGATCAGCGCGTCATCCGCGGGGGTCTCGCCCAGCGTGCGGCGGCCAGCGCCCAGCGCGTAGACCGCCGGGAGCCCGGCGTCCTCGGGGCCCCGGTCCCAGCGCCAGAAGGCCCGGGCCGGCTTGGGCGGGGCGTGGGCGAGCCTGCCACCCGGCGGCGGAGGTGTCGGGGGCGGGGCGCCCGGCGCGGTGAGCGCCACCAGCACCCCGGCCATGCGCAGCGGGTCGGCGGCGCCCGGCGGCTGCAGCAGGGCCGTTTGCCAAGCCAGGGCCATGCGCAGGTGGGGCTTGGCCTCGTCGGGCAGCCACGCCGACAGCGCGCCGCTCGGCGTGCGCGCCAGCACGGCGCACTCGCGCAGCCAGACCGACCAGACGAGGTCGGCGTAGGCCTCGCCGGCCGGCCCGCCGAGCGCCCGGACCCGCGCCGCGGTGGCCGTGGCCTCTTGCACCGCGGCGGCGGCCGGAGCGTCCGCGGGGGTCGCCGTGGGCACCGCGAAGAGCACGACGTGCTGCACGCAATTGCTGGCGAGGTCGCCGGCTTGGGCGCAGACCGCCAGGGCCGGCTCAAGCAAGGCGGGCCCGCGGGCGAGCATGAGGCGCTCGGCGATCTGGAACAGGCACTCTTGGCCCACCGCGCTGCCGGCCGGCCAAGCCAGGGCGCAGCGCTGGCCGGCGCCGACGACATCGCCGGCCCCGGCCCGCTCCAGCGCGGCGTCCTGCAGGCAGGTTGACGAGGCGCCGCAGCGGGCGCGCAGCGCGGCCTCGTCGACCGGCAGGCCCACCCAGGGGGCCGTCGCGCCCGCCGGCGGCGGCAGGTCGGCGCGGGGGCCCGCGGCGGGGGCGGCGGCCGCGGGCAGCAGGGGGATGACCCGCTCGGCGGCGAAGAGGTGCGGCCGCACGGTGAGGCGGGCGCAGCGCTCCGCCGCGATCGACCCGGCGGGCGACACCCCGCAGATCGTCGTGCCGTGCTCGGGGTAGCGGTGGACCAGCAGCTCGATGAGGGCGGCCTGCTCGATGGGGTCGGGCAAGGCGGCGACCGCGCGCAGGGTGTCGACCGGCGCGTCAGCGAAGGCGGCCTCGGCCGTGGACAGGCGGCAGTCGGCGTCGGCGCAGTCGGCCAGATCGGCCCCGCAGCCGCTGATCCCGAAGAGGGTGGCCCACAGGGCGGCGCGCAGGGCCGGCCAGCGCGGCGGGGGGACAGGGACGGCGGGCGTGCTCACTGGCGCTCCTCTGGGGCCACGTCATGACCCGCCCCGGCGCTCTCGATCCGGAGGCCGCCGCACTTTGACACGCTCTGCACAGGCTGGGCAGGCAAGGGCGGAGCCCCCTCCCGCCCCCGAGGAGGCCCGGCGAGCTGGAGCTCCGCCGGTCTGCGCCCGTCCTCAGCGGGCCAACGCCGCCTCGACCTCGGCCCGCCGGCTGGTCACGTGGTCGACCAGCGCGTCCATCGCCGCGTCGTGGGCCGTGGCGCTGCTGAACAAGGTCGGGTCGTTCTGCCCCTCGCCGCCCGAAAACAGGGCGGGCTGCAGCACGGCCTTGAGCGCCGCGGCCCGGGCGCTCACCTGGTCGGGGGTCGCCTGGCCGTCGAGGGCCTCGGCCAGCAGCGCCCGGTAGCGGGCCGCGTAGACCGGGTCGGCCAGCAGGTGGTGGATGAGCGGCCACTCCTCGCCCACGTCGGCGTGCAGCGGGTCGTCGCTGGCCATGCTGCTCTCGGCCAGGGCGAGGTTGTGGTCCCAGGGGATCCAGGTCAGGCGCCCGGCGTCGTTGGGATTGGCGTAGAGGTAGTAATTGTGGGCCAGGCCGCCGTAGGTGTCCCAGTTCTCGGCCACCGTGTTCACCGCCAGCCAGCGCAAGAAGGCGTCGACGGCGAAGGTGGCCTCGAGCCCGGCGCGCCAGGCCTCCGCGTCGGTGCGGTCGGCGTTCAGCGCGGTCACGAAGGCCTGCACGTCGCTGTAGTCGGCGTCCGCCTCGTTGGTCTTCTTCTCGAAGCTGGCCTCGTCGAAGCAGCTGAGGTCGGAGCAGTCGCCCTCGGGCTTGTAGAGGTTGCCGTCGTCGTCGCCGAAGGTGTCCTCGAGCAGGTGATCGGCGGGGTCTTCGAGCGCGACGTAGACGCCGAGCAAGCGGGGGCCCTCGCCGGTGTCGAGCGAGAGGGCCCAGTAGCCGCGGCGGGCGGCGGGCACGCCCTCCGAGGACAGCAGCTCGTCCATGATGACCTCGCGCATCAGGGTGCCGTCGCCTTGGCCGTTGGCCAGGGCCAGCTCCTCCCAGCCGAAGAAGCGCTGGTCGTCGAGCTCGGGGCGCTCGTCTTCATACTTGTCGAAGTTGAGCCGCAGCGGCAGCTTCTCGACACCAGCGGCCCAGGTCTGGACCAGGCTGGCGTTGCCCTTGGCCCGCAGGCCCACCCCGCACCAGGTCGTGCCATCGACCGTCACATCCGCAGGGATGGTGCTGGGCTCTCCGTCGAGCAGGCTGAGCGGATCGCCGCCTCCGCCTCCGCCCCCGCCGCCGTCGTCGGGCGGGCCCCCGCCGTCATCGGGCGGTCCGCCGCCGCCGTCGGGCGGTCCGCCCCCCGCGCCGCCGGCGCCGAACTCCGACCCGATCAGCGCTTCGAGCTCGGTGAAGGCGGCCGCCCAGTCGGCCGCGGCCACGGTCAGGGTCATCTCGCGCACCTGATCGGTCTGCAGCACGCTGAGGTCGGGGTCGGCGCGGTCGGCGTGGGTCTCGTCGGTCCAGCCTGCGGGGCGCCCGTCCTCGACCACGCAGGCCGCCGCGCGGGCGGACGCCGCGCCGCTGTCGTCGTCGGCGCTGTCGTCGTCGGCGCCCTTGTTTGTGGTGGAGGAGGCGCAGCCGAGGCTGATCAGCAGGGGGAGCAGCGCGGCGCGCCGTGTGTGGGCGGGGAGCATGGGCACCTCTGGACCGAGTCTGTCCTCTCACACCTCAAGCGCACCTGACGCGCCGCGGCCCCACCTCGTGATCTCCACCCGCCTGTGCGCGGGCCGCCGCGCGCGGGTGCGGGCGGGCGCGCGCCTGCCCGCGCCGCCCCTCTCCCCCCGCAGGGCGCGGTTAGCGGCCCTCCATGCTGATCCAGACGCTCCTCTCCCTCGTCGTCCTCGCCTCGACCTCGGCCCAGGCGGGCCCGGCGCCTGCGCCCGCCGCTGCGCCTCCCGCAGCTCCCCCGGCCCTCCCCTCGGCGGCCCTGCGGCGCTGCGGCGGCGGGCTCAGGCTCCTGCTGCAGGCGCCTCCGGGCGCGCACCTCAACCCCGACGCCCCGGCCCGGCTCGAGGTCGGCCCGGCGGCGCTGTGCGGCGCCTTGGTGCGCGACGGGGCCCGCCTGCCGTGGACCCCGCAGGCCGTCGACGCGCCCCTGAGCCTCGAGGTGGGCCTCTGCGACGACGCTTCGGGGGCCTGCTGGCTCGCGACCCTCGGGGGCACCTTGCCCGCGGGGCGGCCGCCGCGGATCACCCTGCTCGGCCCGCCCGGCGCCGCCGGGGCCGCGCCGGCCATCCCCGCGCCAGCGGCCGCGCCCGCCGCGTGGGGCGCGGTCACCGAGATCTATGACTTTACGGCCGTCTGGTGCCCGCCCTGCCAGCAGATGAAGGCCGAGGTCCTCGAAGACCCGGCCAACGCCGCCGACCTCGCCGGCCTGCGGCTGAGCCTCATCGACGCCGACAGCCCCGAGAGCTGGCCGCTGAAGGACCGCTACGCCGTCACCGGCTACCCCACGCTGGTCGCGGTCGACGCCGCCGGCCAAGAGCGCGGCCGGCTGCTCGGCTACCCCGGCGAGGCGGCCCTGCTGGCCTGGCTGCGCGGGCTCGGCGCCGCCCCGACCCTCGACCAGCTGCGGGCGGGGCCCCCGGCGGGCGTCGATCCGGGCCAGGCCGCCGAGACCGCCCTCGACCTCGCCCGGCGCGGTGAGGGCGCGGCGGCCGGGCTTTGGCTGCAGGCCGCGCGGCCAGACCACCCCGCGGCCCTGGCCGCCCGGGTCGAGATCAAGCCCGAGGACGCCGATCTCGACGCGCTGACCGCCATCGGCGAGCCCGGGCCGTGGATCTTCGCCGCGCTGGACGCCGCGCCCGCGCGCCTCAAGGCCCTGGGGCCGCTGCTCGCCCGCCTGCCGCCCGAGCAGGCCGCCGACGCCCTGCTCATCGCCGCTGACGGCGTGGCGCAGGCCGATCCGGGCGCGGCCCAGGCCCTGCGCCTCGGCGCGCGCCTGATCTACGATGGCCTGCTGACGGGTGATCTCGCGAAGGACCGCCCGCTCATCACCAGCGTGGCCCACGCCCGGTCCGCGGCCGGAGATCTGCCCGCCGCCCTCGACCTGCTGCGCGCCGCCGCCGCCCGCTTCCCCGGCGAGTTCACCTTCCACCACGCCGCCGCCGAGGCGCTGGTCGGCGCGGGGCGCTGGGCCGAGGCCGAGGTCGAGGCCCGGGCCGCGCTGCAGATCGCCTGGGGCGACCAGCGCTTGCGGGCGGTGCTGCCCCTGGCCCGGGCGCTGGACGGCCAGGGCCGGCGCGCCGACGCCCGCGCCGCGCTGGCCGCGGCCCGCGCCGAGGCCCAGGTGCCCGCGCCCGGGGTCGAGGTGCGGACCACCCGCTACCTCAAGAAGGTCGACGACGAGCTGCAGCGGCTGGCGGCGGACCCGCCGAAGTAGCGTCCAGCGCGGCGATCAGCCGGCGGCCTGCAGCTCTCGAAGGGCGAGGCCCAAGATCACGAGGCCGGTCACCACCGCCCCGGCGACGAAGCGCCAGGCCCCCCGCGGCAGGGCCGGGGCGGGCGCGCCGCGCAGGGCGGCCTGCAGGCCGTCGCGCCAGGCGGGCAGGGCGGGCAGGGCGAGCAGCAGGGGCAGGAAGCCCGCCGCGGCGCCGAAGCGGGCGCGGGCGATGAGCCCGGGGTCGCCGCCCGGCCACGCCCACGACGCGGCGTCGGCGGGCAGGCCGCTGAGCACGTAGAGGGGCGCGGGGCCCAGCAGCAGCGCGGGCAGCAGCAGGGCGGCCAGGGGGATCGCGGCGCGGGCCTGGGCCCCGGTCGCGTCGGGCCGCCCGCGCAGGGCCCAGAGGCCGCCGAGGCCGCCCGCCCCGAGGCCCACCCAGGCGGCCATCGGCAGGGCTTGGACGCCGCGAACGCCGTGCACGGGGCTGATCGCGTCGAGGATCGCCACCGCCCACCCGAGCCCGCCGAGCTGCCCGCCGCTGCCCGCCGCGAGGCAGGCCCAGGCGAGCAGCACGGGCAGCACGGCCCAGGTGGGCACCAGCAGCAGGGGCCAGGCGGGGGGCCGGTCCACGCTCAGCCCGCCGCGTAGGTCAGGCGGACCTCTTCGCAGGCGGCCGTCAGGCCGTCAATGCCCACCCAGCCGATGAGCCCGGTCGCGCTCTGGACGAGGAAGCGCTCGCGGTGGGGCTCGCTCTCGAGCAGCACGGTCAGCTTGCTGCCGGCCTTGGTCGTGGCGACCGCGGCGCCGCCGGTGGGCTCGAGGCTCAGCGTGACCTGGCCCTCGCAGGCCACCGCGCGGTCGACCCGCTGGAAAGGCTGGGGGATCCGGCGCATCGTCGAGAGGTCGGCGTCCACGGCGTACTTCTCGAGGCGGGTGTAGAGGCGCTCCCAGCTCTCGACCATCAGGTGGCCGTTGCCCGGCGCGCTGAGCTTCAGCGCGCCGAGCTCAGTGACGTCCTTCTGGCCGGCCACCTTGACCACCACCAGCGCGCCGCCGCGCAGGGTGTAGAGGTCGCAGGCCCGGTCGAGGCGGGGCGCCTCGCCGCAGATGACCAGCTCTTTGCGCTTGTCGGCGGGGTGCACGTCGACCACGCTGACGCCGCAGGTGAACCCGTCGTAGCCGCACTCGAAAACAGCGGCCCCTGCGGTGATCTTGCCGGGCAGGGCGCGGATCTCTTCGGCCTTGCCGTCGCCGTCGAGGTCGGCGCTGAGCGGCGCGGGCGCCGCGCCGGCGGCGGGGCTGAGCAGGAGGGCGGCGAGGCTGATCACGGTGGGCATGGGTCCCTCCGGGTGCGGCCTTATCGCCGCGGCGCGGGGGGCGGCGGGCCGGCCGAGACCGGGCCGCCCTCGACCAGCGCGCGGACCGCCCCTGGGGGCAGCTGGGCGGCGGTGTCGAGGTCGACCCAGACCACCTCGAGCACCCAACGGACCGGCCGCTGGTCCACGGGGGTGGTCAGGCGGCGGACGGGGGGCTGGCCTGGGGCGGCTGGCGGGGCGGTGGTGTCTTCGTCAAGGGCCCAGGAGACGTCGGTGCCCACGAATGTTCGGCGGAAGGACAGCGCGCCGAGCGGCGCGGCGCAAGGAGCTGGCGGGCCCCGGCGGCCACCGGACGGGGAGGGGTCGGCGCAGAGGTGGACCAGCAGGCGGCGGAAGGGGTCGCCGGTGGGCAGGCGGTGTCCCACGCCGATCGCGCGCAGCTCGACGGTGGCCTCACCGGCCGTCGCCCAGACCCGCACCTCGGCGGCGGCGGCCAGCAGGCCCAGGTCGTGGGCGCCGGCGAAGCGGTGCTGCCCGCCCGGGATGTGGCAGTCGGCGCAGCCCAGGCCGGCCGCGGCCGCCGCCGACGACCGCCACTCGGCGACCGTGTCTTGCAGCGGGGCGTCGCTGAGCGCGAAGGGGTGGCGCGGGCTGTGCTGCTGAAAGGGGAACTGGTGGCAGCGGGCGCAGAGGCCGGCGGCGCCGTCGGTGGCCAGCTCGGGGTCGGCCTCGATGGGGTGGGCCCGGCGGGCCCGGGCCGAGGGCGCGCCCGCGGCCCGCAGCGCGCCCGCGCCGCCGTGGCAGACGAGGCAGCCGACGCCCTCGGCGGCCCAGGGTCCGCCGGCGCCCGCGGCGCTGTGCAGGGCGCCGGGGATGGCGCGCCCGCCGAGCACCTCGCGCTGCTGGGCCTCGAGGGGCAGGTGGCAGTTGAGGCACCAGCCGTTGGGCCAGGCCCGCCAAGAGGCCTGAAAACGGGGGTCCGACCAGCTGGTGGCGTGGGCCGAGGTCGACCAGTCGCGGTGGGTCTGGGCGTGGCAGGCGCCACACGAGGCGCTGTCGCCGGCCGTGTCGGGCGGAGGGGCGGGCGCCCAGGCGGCCAGCCCGGCCGCGGGGCGCGGCGCAGCAGAGGTGCTGCCGCCGAGGACAACGACCAGCGCGCCGATCACCGCCGAGAGCAGCGCGGGGCGGTCGCGGCGGCGCAGGGCGGAGGGCACGATCACCTCGGGCAGAGGCGGGGCTATCGGGGCGGACCCGCCGCGGCGCGGGGCGCCGACCGCGCCGCGCGCCGCCGCCACACCATGAGGATGACGCGCTGTGCCCGCTTCAGGTGCGGCCGACCACGCGGAGGGCCGGCGGGGCCCCCACCGGCCGCCCCTGCAGCAGCCGGGTCGGCCCGCGCCCCGGTCGCAGCCCGTGGGCGCCGAGGCCGGTCACCACGAGGCGCACCGCGTCGCGCAGCAGGCGCTCGTCGAGGGCCTCTTCTTCTTCGTCGAGCAGGGCGCCGCCCAGCGCGCCCCGCAGCCACCCGACCACCTGCAGCAGGGCGCTGAGGACCGCGTCGGGCTCGGGCACCGCCCCGGGCCGGAAGCTGAGCTCGAGGCCCTGCACGAGGCCCTCTTTGCGGGCGGGGCCCAGGCGGTGGGCCCGCGCGGCGGCGCCGCCGTCCCAGCCCCGGGCGTCGAACAGCGGCCGGTCGGCGCCTGCGGGCACAAAGCCGAGGCGCTCGTCGGCCATCGCGCGCAGGCCGAGCTCTTGGGTCAGCGCGGCCCAGACCTCGCCCGGATCCCAGCCGGGGGCGGGGGCCAGCAGCCGCAGCACCACCCGCGCCCCCCAGGCCCGCCGCAGCCGGTCGAGGGCCTTGGCCCGCTCGGCCGCCACCGCCGGGGGCAGGCTCGGGGCGCAGGCGCCGGGGTGCAGCGGGGCCAGGGCCTCGGCCAGGGCGCTGAGCCGGTGCTGAAAGTGGCCCTCGTCGGGCACACCCTCGCCGTCTTCGGCGCGCCCGTGCACGATCACCCAGCCGCCCGGCGCCAGGGCCGGGCCGGCGGCGTCCTGCCCGCGCACGAGCAGCTCCCACTCGATGAGGATGGCGCTCACCAGGGCGCCTTCGGGTGCAGCGTCGAGCGGCAGCATGGCCGGCCAGCCGGCGCGCGGCCCCGCGACCCGCAGGCGCGCCGCGACCGCGCCGTGGGCCGAGAGCCAGCGGGGGCCCAGCGCCGCCCGCACCGCGGCGGCGCCCGCCGGCCGCTGCAGGGGGACCTCGACCTGCCAGCGCCACGCGTCCTCAGCCTCGGCGCCGCCCGCGGGGGGCGACAGCGCGCGCAGGCTGCTGAGCGGGGGCGCGGTCATCGGCGGGCTCCTCCGCGGCGGGATGGGTGCTTTCGGACCCGCCGCCGTGCTCTTTACGCCCCCTTGTGGCCTGGGCCAAGGGCCTGGGAGGGCCGCGTCGAGGCGATCTGCGGCGCATGACGCAGAACATCGACCACGAGCGCGTTTCAGAACGGTCACACACCGCGGGCGCGCCCGTCCTTGCATAACTATTCCGGTCCTTGTATATGGCCGGCTCCCCCGGGTCGCTGGCGCGTGCTGGTGCGCCGGGGGCTGCGTGCCGCGCGCACGCGCCGCGCCCCCGCGCCCGGGGGCGCCTGTGTTTCCGGGCCGTCGGGCCGTCGGGCCGTCGCAACGGCGGCGAGGGGTGGCAATGACGCTGCGGGTCGGCATCGCGGGGGCCTCTGGCTACACCGGCGTTGAGCTCATCCGCCTGCTGGTCGCCCACCCGCTGGTCGAGGTGGTGGCGCTCAGCGGCGGCCGGGCCGCCGGCCAGCCGGTCGCCAAGAGCTGGCCCGCCCTCGCCGGGCTCGGCCTCCCCGACCTCCAGCCGCTGAGCCTCGAGCTGTGCGCTGGGCTCGACGTGCTCTTCCTGGCCCTGCCCCACGGCGTCTCGGCCGGTTTTGTCGGCGAGCTCGTGGCCGCCGGCCAGCTCGCCCGCGGCCTGCGGGTCATCGATCTGGGCGCCGACTTCCGCCTGCGCGACCCGGCGGTGCACGCCGCGGCCTATGGGGCCCACCCGCACCCCGAGCTGCTCGCCCAGGCCGTCTATGGCCTGCCTGAGCGCTTTCGCGACCAGCTGCGCGGCGCGGCGCTGATCGCCAACCCCGGCTGCTACCCGACCGCCACGGCCATCGCCGCCCTGCCGATGGTCGACGCGCTCGGCGCCGACTGGGTCATCGCCGACTGCCTCTCGGGCGTCTCGGGCGCCGGCCGCAGCCCCGGTCCGCGCAACCTCTACTGCGAGACCACCGAGCGGGCGGTCGCCTATGGGGTGGCCGGCAGCCACCGGCACACGCCCGAGATCGAGCAGCTGCTCGGTGTCCCGGTGACCTTCACCCCGCACCTCGCGCCGATGTCGCGGGGCATGCTCGCCACCGTGCACGCGCGGGTGCGCCGCCTGCCCAGCGCGGCCGAGCTGCGCGCGCTCTATGACGCCGCCTACGCCGATCACCCCATGGTGGTCGTCGTCGACAGCCCGCCGTCGAGCGGTGATGTGCGCGGCACCGCCCGGGCCCACGTCGCCGCCTTCGTCGACCCGGCGCGGGGCGTGGTCACGGCCACCTGCGCCATCGACAACCTGGGCAAGGGCGCCGCTGGCCAGGCGGTCCACAACATGAACCTCGCCTGCGGGCTGCCCGAGACCGCCGGCCTGCCGCTCGTCCCGCTGCTGCCTTGAGTGAGGTGCCCATGATGGTGCGCGACGCGCGGCCGGAAGATGTCCGGCAGATCGAGGCGGTGATGGCCCCCGCGGTGGCCGCGGGCACGGTGCTGCCGCGCGTGGTGCGGGCCGACGACTTCTTGGTCGCCGAGGACCCCCACGGCCAGCTGGTCGGCGTGGTCGCGCTGGCCCCCTGGTCTGACGACGTGGTCGAGCTCGGCAGCCTGGTCAGCGCCCTCCCCGGCCGCGGCCTCGGCGCCCTGCTGGTGGCCGCCGCCGTGCAAGAGGCGGCCCGGCGCGGCTACAGCAACATCGTCGCGCTCACTGGCATCTCGGGCTTCTTCTCCCGGCTCGGCTTCCTCTCGGTGGCCGACCGTCCCTGGGCGCGCGCCCGTGGCTGCGCGACCCTGCCCGTCGCCGAGTTCCCGGCGCTCAGCGAGGCGGTGGCCAACAAGGCCCGCCGCTGCGCCGCCTGCCCGCGCCTCGCCGGCTGCGGCCAAGACCTGCTGGTCCGCCGCCTGCCCCTCGCCCACCCGTTGGCTGCCCAGAAGGTCGCATGAGCGCTGCATCCTCGCAGAACGACGCCCCCGCGCTGATCGAGGCCCCCGCGGCCGCGGTCAGCCTGCCCCTGCTGCCCGGCGGCACCTGGACCAGCGTGCCCGGCGTGCGCTGCGGCGTGGCCCAGGGCCGCATCAAGCTCAAGGCCGTGCGCGACGACGTCGTGGTCTTCTGGGCCCCCGGCGTGGCCGCCGCGGTCACCACCCGCAGCACCGCGCTCGCCGCCCCCTGCGCCTGGACCCGGGCCCAGGTTCCGGGCAAGAACGTCGCGGTGGTCGTCAACTCCGGCAACGCCAACGCGAGCACGGGCCGCCAGGGCCTCGCCGACGCCGAGGCCACCGCCGCGGCGGTCGCCGAGGTGCTGGGCTGCAGCCCGGGCGAGGTGCTGGTGTGCAGCACCGGCGTGATCGGCGTGCCCATGCCGATGGACCGCATGCTGCCGGCGGCCCGCGCCGCGGCGGCCGACCTGACCGCCGACGGGCACCGGGCGGCCAAGGCCATCCTGACCACCGATCTGGTCGAGAAAGAGGCGGCGGTGCGGGTCGACCTCGCCGCCCACGGCGCGGGTGAGGGCGTGTTCACCGTCGGCGGCCTGGCCAAGGGCTCGGGCATGATCCACCCGAACATGGGCACCATGCTCGGCTTTGTGGCGACCGACGCCGCGGTGGACGCCGGGGCGCTCCAGGTCCTGCTCGCCGAGGTCACCGACCAGACCTTCAACCAGGTCACGGTCGACGGCTGCACCTCGACCAACGACACCCTGATCGTGCAGGCCACCGGCGCGGGCCCCGCCCTGCAGCCGGGCACGCCGGGCTGGGCGCTGCTGCGCGCGGCCCTGGTCACCGTCTGCGGACAGCTCGCCCGGGCCATCGCCCGCGACGGCGAGGGCGCCGAGCACCTGCTCGAGGTGACGGTCATCGGCGGCGGCGACGACGCCACCGCCCGCCGCCTCGCCCGCGCGGTGTGCGAGAGCCACCTGTTCAAGAGCGCCGTGCACGGCGGTGATCCCAACTGGGGTCGCATCGTCGGCGCCCTGGGCGCGGCGGGCGCGCCCGACCTCGACCAGCTCGACCTCGACCTCGGCCCGGTGCCCCTGCTGCGCGCGGGCCAGCCCATCGCCTGGGACGAGCCGGCCGCCGCCGCCCACATGCGTGAAGATCGCGTCTCGGTGCGGGCCCGCTTGCCGGGCGCGGGCCTGGGCGTGGCCTGGGGCTGCGACCTGTCCGCCGCTTACGTCTCGATCAACGCCGACTACCGCAGCTGAGGCGCGCCGCGCCGGGCGCGCGGCTCCGCCCCGCCAGAGAGGCCCCCATGCACAGCTCCGCCCGGGCCACCGCCGAGGCCCTCGTCGAGGCCCTGCCCCACGTCCAGCGCTGGGCCGGCCGCACCGTCGTCGTGAAGTACGGCGGCAGCGCCATGGTCAGCCCCGAGCTGGCCGACGCGGTGATGCAAGACGTCGTGCTGCTCAGCGCGGTCGGCGTGCGCGTCGTGCTCGTGCACGGGGGCGGCAACGCGGTCAGCGAGCTGAGCAAGCGCCTCGGGCTGAGCGCCACCTTCATCGACGGGCTGCGGGTCACCGACGACGAGACCATGCGCATCGCCCAGCTCGTGCAGGTGGGCGGGATCTCCCGCGACATCGTCGCGGCCATCGGCCGGCGCGGCGGCCGGGCCCTGGGCCTCTCGGGCCAAGACGGCGGCGGCTGGCTGCGGGCGGTCGCCCGCCAGCACATCTCGCGCGAGACCGGCCTGCCCGTCGATCTCGGCCGGGTGGGCGATGTGGTGGGGGTCGACACCAGCCTCGTGCTCGGCCTGCTCGGCCAGGGCATCACCCCGGTCATCGCCCCGGTGGCGGTCGACGCCGAGCTCGCCTCGCTCAACGTGAACGCCGACAGCGTCGCCAACGCGGTGGCTGAGGCCCTGCGGGCCGACCGGCTGCTGTTCTTGACCGACGTGGCGGGGATCAAAGGCGAGGACGGCGCGGTGGCCCCGGTGGCCTCGGCGGCCCAGCTGCGCGCCTGGATCGCCAGCGGGGTCATCAACGGCGGCATGATCCCCAAGGCCGAGGCCTGCCTCTCGGCCATCGAGGCCGGGGTCGGCGGGGTCACCGTCGCCGATGGCCGCGTGCCCCACGCCGTGCTCATCGAGCTGCTGACCGACGCGGGCGTCGGCACGATGGTCGTGCCCGGCTGAGGTCGTGCCCGGCTGAGGTCGTGCCCGGCTGAGGCCCTTCCCGGCTGGCCCGGCGGCCCGCGCTCCTCCTCTCGGCTTCTCTCTCCCCACGTGGCCGGTCGCCGGCCCTGGAGCCCGTCGTGACCGCTGCCCCCCTGACCGTCGACGCGCCCTTCCTCGACACCTACGCCCGCTTCCCCCTCGAGCTCGTGCGCGGCGCGGGCCGCCGGGTGCAAGACAGCAGCGGCCGCTGGTACCTCGACGCCATCGGCGGGATCGCCGTGCTGGCGCTCGGTCACGACCACCCGGACGTCAAGGCGGCCATCCACGCCCAGGTCGACACCCTGCTGCACACGAGCAACCTGTACCGGCTGCCGGTGCAGCGGGCCTTCGCGAACAAGCTGCTCGAGATGCTGGGCGGCGCCGCTGTTTTCCTCTGCAACACCGGGGCCGAGGCCAACGAGGGCGCGGTCAAGCTGATCCGCAAGCACCACTGGCGGCAGGCCGGCTGCCCGGCCGACGGCAATTCGCCCCGCACCGAGCTCATCGTGCTCGAGCACGCCTTTCACGGCCGCACGATGATGGCGCTGGCGATGACCCCGAAGCCCGCCTACCACCTGGGCTTCGGCCCGCTGCCCGACTGCGTCAAGGTCGTGCCGGCCGACAAGGTGGCCGAGGCGGTCTCAGAGCGCACCGCGGCGGTCTTCCTCGAGCCGGTGCAGGGCGAGGGCGGCTGCCGCCCGGTGCCGGGCCTGCACGCCATTCGTGAGGCCTGCGACAAGCACGGCGCGCTGCTGGTGTTCGACGAGATCCAGTGCGGGCTCGGCCGCACCGGCGAGCTCATCCACCACCCGCGGCCCGACATCATCACGCTGGCCAAGGCGATCGGCGGCGGCCTGCCGCTGGGCGCCATCTTGGTGGTGAACCCCGCCCTGGCCCAGGCCCTGCAGCCTGGCGACCACGGCACCACCTTTGGGGGCAACCCGGTGGCCTGCGCCGCGGGGCTCGCGACCCTTGAGGTCATCGCGCGCGACGACCTGCCGGCGCGCTGCGCGGCCCTGGGCGCCCGCCTGCGGGCCGGGCTCGAGGCGACCGGCGCCGAGGTCAGCGGCCTCGGGCTGATCCAGGCCGCGCGCTTCGGCCTGCCGATCGGCCCCGTCGTGGCCCGCATGCGCGAGAACGGCGTGCTGGTCGTCGGTGCGGGCGCGGACGCCATCCGGTTCTTGCCCGCCTTCAACAGCACCGAAGACGAGATCGACGAGATGGTCGCTGTCTTCGCCAAGTCGTTGGCCGAGGTCAAGGCGGGGCAGGGCTGAGGGGGGCGGGGGCT